>DASYLQ010000701.1:0-6530 GCA_036009485.1 Janthinobacterium sp. | reverse complement strand
CGGCAGCACCAGTTGCGCGGCGACGGCGCCGGCCTGGGCGACCTTGGTATGCAGTGTCAGCATCGTAGCCTTTTCTAAAATAGGAAATAGCGCTGCGCCATCGGCAGCACCGTGGCCGGCTCGCACACCAGCAACTGCTTGTCGGCGCGCACTTCATAGGTCTGGGGATCGACTTCCATTTCCGGCGTCATGCCGTTGTGGATCATATCGCTTTTGCGCAACTGACGCATATTTTTGACGGGGATCAGGGTCTTGTTCAGCTTCAGCCGCTCGCCGATGCCGGCGTCGTAGGCCGCCTGCGAGACGAAAGTGAAGGACTTTTTCAAGCCGCCGCCGAAAGCGCCGAACATCATGCGGTAATGCACCGGCTGCGGCGTCGGGATCGAGGCGTTCGGGTCGCCCATCTGCGCCGCCGCGATCATCCCGCCTTTCAGGATCATCGACGGCTTGACGCCGAAAAAGGCCGGCTTCCACAGCACGATGTCGGCGATCTTGCCCACTTCCAGCGAACCGACCACGTGCGAGATGCCGTGCGTGATGGCCGGGTTGATCGTGTACTTGGCGATATAGCGCTTGGCGCGGAAGTTGTCGTTGCGGCTGGAGTCCGGCGCCAGCGGACCGCGCTGCACCTTCATCTTGTGCGCCGTCTGCCAGGTGCGCATGACCACCTCGCCGACCCGGCCCATCGCCTGCGAGTCGGACGACATCATCGAAATCGCGCCCAGGTCGTGCAGGATGTCCTCGGCGGCGATGGTCTCGCGGCGGATGCGCGACTCGGCGAAGGCCACGTCCTCGGCGATGGCCGGGTCGAGGTGGTGGCAGACCATCAGCATGTCCAGGTGCTCGTCGAGCGTGTTGACGGTGAAGGGCCGGGTCGGATTGGTCGACGAGGGCAGCACATTGGCTTGCCCGACCGCGGCGATGATGTCCGGCGCATGGCCGCCGCCGGCGCCCTCGGTATGGAAGGTGTGGATGGTGCGGTCCTTGAACGCGGCCAGCGTGTGCTGCAGCGAGCCGCCCTCGTTGAGGGTGTCGCTGTGCAGCGCCACCTGCACATCCATGCGCTCGGCCACGTCCAGGCAATTGTCGATGGCGGCCGGGGTGCTGCCCCAGTCCTCGTGCAGCTTGAGGCCGATGGCGCCGGCGCGCACCTGCTCTTCCAGCGGCTCGGGCAGGCTGACATTGCCCTTGCCGAAAAATCCCAGGTTCATCGGAAAGGCGTCCGCCGCCGACAGCATCGAGTGCAGGTGCCATGGGCCCGGCGTGCAGGTGGTGGCCGCGGTGCCCACCGCCGGTCCGGTGCCGCCGCCTATCATCGTCGTCACGCCGCTCATCAGCGCTTCCTCGATCTGCTGCGGACAGATGAAGTGGATGTGGGTGTCGACGCCGCCGGCGGTGACGATCATCCCTTCGCCGGCGATGATCTCGGTGGCGCCGCCGATGACCATCGTCACGTTCGGCTGGATGTCCGGGTTGCCGGCCTTGCCGATGGCGGCGATCAAGCCGTTCTTCAGGCCGATGTCGGCCTTGACGATGCCCCAGTGGTCGAGGATCACGGCATTGGTGATGACGGTGTCCATCACCTCGGCGGCGACGCGCTGCGACTGGCCCATGCCGTCGCGGATCACCTTGCCGCCGCCGAACTTCACCTCTTCGCCGTAAGTCGCGTAATCGGACTCGATCTCGATGAACAATTCGGTGTCGGCCAGGCGGATGCGGTCGCCCGTCGTCGGACCGTACATTTCGGCATAGGCGCTGCGGGAAATGGCCGCCATGGAAATGGCCGCCATGTCAGGGTTTGCCGGGCGGCGTATCGCGCAGCTTGCCCATCACGGCGCCGCTGAAACCGAAGACCTTGCGCTCGCCGGCCAGGGCCACCAGTTCGACGGTGCGGGTCTGGCCCGGCTCGAAGCGCACGGCGGTGCCGGCGGCGATGTTCAGGCGCATGCCGTAGGCGCGCCAGCGCTCCAGCGACAGCGCCGGATTGACTTCGAAAAAATGAAAATGCGAACCGACCTGTATCGGCCGGTCGCCGCAATTCTTCACCGTCACGGTGGCGACTTCACGGCCCGCGTTCAGGCCGATCTCGCCTTCTTCAAGGAGGTATTCACCGGGGTTCATGTCAGGCTCCGCAAAATAGGTTTCATGGTGTTGGGTTTCAGATATTCGGTTCAGGGTATCGGGTTGTGCACGGTGACCAGCTTGCTGCCGTCGGGGAAGGTGGCTTCGACCTGGATATCCGGGATCATCTCGGCGATGCCGTCCATGACGTCGGCGCGGCTGAGGATCTTGGTCCCGTCCGACATCAGCTGGGCCACCGTCTTGCCGTCGCGCGCGCCTTCCATGATGGCGGCGCTGATCAGCGCGACCGCTTCCGGATAATTCAGTTTCAGGCCGCGCGCGCGGCGGCGCTCGGCCAGCAGGCCGGCGGTAAAAATCAGCAGCTTGTCTTTTTCTCGCGGCGTCAGGTCCATCGTGTTTGTCCCATTTGTCTACATTATTCGTTCAGGTGTTCCAGATGCGCGGGATGCGCGCCTCGCGGCCCAGCAAATGCGGCCGCAGCAGCATCCACACCGCCAGCATCGCGCGCCGCGCGGCTTCGCTGTCGTGGCCCAGGTAACGCGCCACCAGCACGCCTTTCAGCTGCGTCGCGCCGCAAGCTGCGCCGGCGCCAAAGTCGGCCAGCGCCGCGCGCATGGCGTCCATCAAGGCCGCGGGCACGGCCTGGCCGGCCGCGACCAGGGTGGCGCACACGCTCTGGCCATGCATGCCGAGCGGGCTGGCCAGCATGGCGCCGCCGCCGGCCAGGGCGCCCTGCTCCCACCAGATGATTTTGCCGTCGCGGCGGATTTGCGTGCGCTGCGTGATTTTTCCGGCGCTGAAAGATTCGCCCGATGCGCGCCGCCCCAGGCAGAGGATTTCGCAGCCGATGTATCTGGCGTCGGCGGCAAGGCAAACGCTGTGTTCGAGGACGACATCGGCCTGGTCGAAAAAGATGCTCTCCTGCGGCATCCATTCGATGGCGGCGCCGGGGCCGGCCTGCAGCGACACTTGCTGGCGCGAGATCTTGCCGTTGGCCCGGTACCATTTGGCGGCGCCGGGCGTGGCCAGGAAAGCGTGGGCCGAGGGGCCGGCGTGGGCGCTGATCGCCAGCCGGTCGCCGCCCACCACGCCGCCGGGCGGATGCACGACGATCGCATGGCACACGGCGCCGCCTTCCGGATACAGCGGCTTTTGCACCCGCAGCGGCCCGAAGTGGCAACGCTCGACCAGCCGCGTGGTGCCGGCATCGTCGGCGAACCCCAGCGTCAGGCGCGCTTGCGTATCCTGCTCAGGCGCCGCGTGTTGATCGGTGGTGCGACAATCGGGCATGAGGGCCTCGTGGAGATGACTCCATGCTGGAAAGCACGATGTATGCCAGCACCCGGACGGTACGGGGCCGGCAGACCGCCTGCATCGCGCACCAATTCATTGCATTCGCACCAATTTAGTGCAATCATCGGCGCAGCAAGCCGAAAATCATCATGCTGGCTGACCGGCATCCCGATATTCGACTGTATTCACCTGTCCCATCACGGCGGGCGATGGCGCGCAAGCCTTTACCGTGTTGTCACTTTATATTTAAATAATGTATTGTGCTTTTCCGATCCCGTTCCAAAGAGCGATGACATCTGTGGCAAGCGATATTCCTGGCCGGCTCGACCGCCTGCCCTGGTCGAACTGGCACTGGCGCGTGGTGGCGGCGCTGGGCATCGCCTGGGTGCTGGACGGGCTGGAAGTGACCCTGATCGGCTCCATCGGCGGCGTGCTGGAGCGGCAGGATACGCTGGCGCTCTCCGCTGCCCAGGTCGGCTGGACCGGTTCCGTGTATATCGGCGGCGCCGTGCTCGGGGCGCTGATCTTTGGCCGGCTGGCCGACAAACTGGGCCGCAAGAAGCTGTTCATGATCACCCTGGCCGTGTACATGCTCGCCACGCTGGCCACGGCCTTTTCCACCGGCTTCGTATTCCTCTCCGTTTGCCGCCTGATTACCGGCGTCGGCATAGGCGGCGAATATGCCGCCATTAACTCCGCCATCGACGAACTGATTCCGGCGCGCCTGCGCGGCCGGGTCAATCTGGCGATCAACGGCAGCTTCTGGATCGGCGCCGCGCTCGGCGCCTGCCTGAGCCTGGTGATGCTGGATGCGCGCGTGCTCGGGCCCGTGCTGGGCTGGCGCGCCTGCTTCATTCTCGGCGCGGTGCTGGCGGTGGCCATCGTGCTGGTGCGGCGCCACGTGCCGGAAAGTCCGCGCTGGCTGGTGGTCCACGGCCG
This sequence comes from Janthinobacterium sp., assembly GCA_036009485.1. GTDB lineage: Bacteria > Pseudomonadota > Gammaproteobacteria > Burkholderiales > Burkholderiaceae_D > Janthinobacterium. The sequence continues at coordinate 2,216 of DASYLQ010000701.1, read as the reverse complement.
CCACGAACAAGCCGACCGCATCATCCGGCACATCGAAGCGCAGGTGCAGCGCCAGCATGGCGAACTGGCGCCGCTCGCCGCCGCCAGGCATGCCTCAGGCCACGGCACGCCGCCCTTGCGCCAGGTGGCGGCGCTGCTGCTGGGCCGCTATCGCATGCGCAGCCTGGTCGTGCTGACGATGATGGTGGCCCAGGCATTTGTGTACAACGCCATTTTCTTCACCTATGCGCTGGTGCTGACGCGCTTCTACCAAGTGCCGGATAACCGCGCGGCACTGTATATTTTTCCCTTTGCGTTGGGCAATGTACTGGGTCCGCTGATGCTGGGACCCTTGTTCGACAGCCTGGGCCGGCGCAAAATGATTTCCCTTACCTATATTCTGAGCGGCATCGGCCTGGCCTTGACCGGCTGGGCCTTCGCGGCGGGCTGGCTGAGCGCCATCACCCTGGCCTTGTGCTGGACCGTGGTGTTTTTCATCGCCTCCACCGCCGCCAGTGCCGCTTACCTGACGGTCAGCGAAGTATTCCCGATAGAAATGCGGGCGCTGTCGATTTCCATCTTTTACGCGATCGGGACCGGGACCGGCGGCTTCATTGCGCCTGTGCTGTTCGGCTGGCTGATTGAAAGCGGCAGCCGGGGCTCGGTGGCGATAGGCTACGCGATCGGCGCCGCGCTGGCCATCCTGGCGGGTTTGCTGGCGCGGCGCCATGCGGTGGATGCGGAACGCAAGGCGCTGGAAGATGTGGCGAATCTGTCTTAAGGGCTCTTAAAGCAATCTCAACATGGCCGCCTTCAACACCCCCGCGGTCTTGTTAACCGAGCCGAGCTTCGCAAGCGAATTATTGACGTGAAAATTCACCGTGCGTTCGGAGATATTCAGGATATCGCCCACTTCGCCGGAAGTCTTGCCGTCGGCGGTCCACCGCAGGACTTCAATTTCACGCGCCGTCAGCACGATGGCGGCGTCGGCTTGAGGCTTCGAGGAGATCAGGCGCGCCAGTCCAGCATGGGCGGCCTGGGCCAGCCAGGACATCTTGATCAGGTTCTGGCGCAATTCGGCGGCCGAGATGACGTCATGGGAACGCGCCAGCGTCAGCAAACCCGCCACGCCCCGGACATCATGCGAAGCCTGGGCCCAGCCGACTTGCAGACGGTGGGCGCGGGCGTCTTCCCACAGCGGACGGCAGGGGGCAAACAACTCATCGGACCAGAGCAGCGGTTTTAGCGAAGTGAGCGCATGCGCCACGGTGGGATCGACGGCCAGATAATTTTCTTTGGCATAGCGCTCTTGCCAGGCCAGAGGGTAATTATTCAGCATGACGGTTTTTGGATTTGAAAACGGCAATGGCAGGCGCATGCCGTAGGCGCAGTAGTCAAAACCCAGTTCAATGGCGGCGCCCGTCAACACGCTCAGCAACGCCGCCTCGTTTTTTACGGCGGAGATGGCCTCGAACTGGATTTCTTGCCAATCAATCGTCCTCAAATCCGACATAGATCCTTTACGCTTAAATGGTTGCAAGATCGCCATGACGATTATCCCATAAGACAAGCTGTCAAATCCGACAGTATCAAAATCCGCGCTCCTGCCTTACGCTCTCCCGATGCGAATTCAAGGAAATATTGAGGAGAAAAAGCAATGGATACCATCCCGCACGCCGGCCCATTTCCGGTCCCGGACAGCAGGCCGCGATGCCTGCGCTGGCCCCTGATGCGCATCCTGATTGCGATCGTTTTCGTGATGCTGCCCTTCGTGCTGCTGCAAATCATCTTGCATAAACTGCCCATAGCTAAATCGCTGCGCCAGGTCTGGCCCGCTCTGTTGTCTTCCGGCTGCTGTTATGCGATGTACGGAATGTATGTGCGGCTGATCGAACGGCGTCCCATGCTTGAATTTGCGCGCGCCGGCGCCTGGCGCGAGGCGGCATGCGGCGCCTTGATCGGCATGCTGCTGTTTTGCCTGGCAATAGCTGCACTGTATGTATCCGGCGCCTATCGCATCACGGGGAGCAATGGCTGGAGCGTGATGGTCGCGCCGTTTTTCGGTATGATCGTGGCGGGATTTTTAGAAGAGATTTTATTTCGCGGCATCGTGTTCCGCATTTTGCAGAATTGGCTGGGCAGTTGGACCGCGCTGCTGATCTCGGTGCTGGTGTTTGCACTGGCGCATGCGTCAAACGACTCCGTCACGCCGATCGCCCTGGCTTCGGTCGCCGCCG
>DASYLQ010000700.1:0-3518 GCA_036009485.1 Janthinobacterium sp. | reverse complement strand
CTGCCGAAGTACTTGGCCACCAGCGCCTTGGTCTTGACTTTGTCGATGTCGCCGGCGATCACGATGCTGGCGTTGTTCGGCCGGTAGTAGCGCGTGAAGAAGTCGCGGATGTCGCCCAGTTTGGCCGACTGGATGTCGGCGTGCGAACCCATGACGTCGGCGTAGTACGGGTGCGTCTTCGGGAACAGCTGGTGGAACAGCGCTTCCTCGACAATGCCGTAAGGGCGGTTCTCGATGCTTTGGCGGCGTTCGTTGCGCACCACGTCTTGCTGGTTGCTCAGTGCGGCCTGGTCCAGCACGTCGAGCAGGTAACCCATGCGGTCGGAATGCGTCCACAGCGCCAGTTCCAGCTGGTTCGACGGCACGGTGTCGAAATAATTGGTGCGGTCGAAATCGGTGCTGCCATTCGAGTCGGTGGCGCCTGCGCCTTCCAGCAACTGGTCGGCAAGGCCGCGCGGCACGTGTTTCGTGGCGGCGAACATCATGTGCTCGAACAGGTGGGCGAAGCCGGTCAGGCCGGGCGCTTCGTTGGCGGGGCCGACGTGGTACCAGACGTTGACGGTGGTGGTCGGCAGTCTGTGGTCCTCGACCAGGATCACTTCCAGGCCGTTCGGCAGCGTGTATTTTTCGTAGGGGATGTTCGGGATGGCGGCGGCGGCGGCGCTGCCGTCGGCGCCGGCGGCCGGCGCCATGGCGCTGCCGTACAGCGCGGCGATCAAGGCCGGCACGGCCAGCAGTTTGAATGTCTTCATGCGGATGTCCTTATATTTTTAGAAGATGAAGCGTTGCCATCGCTTGCAACGGCGGTTCAGGGTTTTTGCATTTCAGCCTCGATCAGCTTGCGGCTTTTCTGGTCCAGCTTTTGCACCGCCCTGGCCAGTTTTTCGCCCTCGGCGATGGCCGCCGCCTGTTCCGCCGTCAGCGCCGGGGCGCGCACCACGGGCGCCGGCACCGGGGCCGGGGCGGGCGTGAAGAACAGCACCTGGCCGCCTAGCACCAACAGGGCGCTGAGAACGGCGATGCCGGCCGCCGCCGCCAGCAGGCGCAGCTCGCGCGGCGCCAGCAGCATGAGTGCCTGGGCCGGGACGGCTGGCGCCGGCGCAAAGGTGCCGTGCGCCGGCACTGCGGCGGAGGACGGCCGCGCGCCGCCATGGCCGCCGGCGCGCGCCTGCGCCAACAATTCCTCGGTCGCCGCGCCGATCAGGGCGACATGGCGCTCGACGGTCTCGGCCAGCACCGCCTCGTTCAGCGCGACCAGGGCGAAAACCGGGTCGTCGCTGTCGATCTTGATGCCGGTCTTTTCAAAAACCAGGCTGCGCAGTTTTTGCTGGTCCATGGGCGCTTACCACTGCACTTTGTCGAGTTGCCCGAAGATGTCGCGATAGACCACCTTGATGCGCTGCTTTTCCATGACGTTGAATTTCTCGTTCTGCATCACCTCGGCCATCGTCAGGCGCGCCGTGTTCATCTTCTTGACGTCGGCGCCGAAGGTGTCGGCGTTGCGCTGGCTGAGGGTGACGCTGCCGCGCACCCGCGCCGCATTGTCGTGGTAGGTCGAGGATTCGGTGAACAGCTTGCCGGAGGCCGATTGCAGCAGGCCGAAATGTTCGTTTTGCCACAGCACCAGCGGCACCGTGGTCGAGCGGGCGGTGGCGGCGAAGCCGGTGGCGGTGTCGTGCAGCGTGTCGCCGCCGCCGACGATGGTGTGGATGTAGACCTGGCGACCGGATTCCTGCAGCAGCGCGAAGCAGTCGTTTTCGATCAGGTAGCCCATCAGCGGCGAAAAGGTGTTGGCGCCATTGTCGATCACGCAGTTGCCGTCTTCTTCGAGGATGTCGATCATCAGCGCGTCGAAGCGCTTCGGGTCGATATTGCGCGCGTCGGTCATCACCGCCACGTGCTTCACGTGCATCGCCTTGTAGCGCGAAAAGGTGGCGTTTTCCTGGTCCGTGTCGTAGCAGCGCAGCGGCGTGTCGTCCTTGGCCCCGATCCACTGCGCCAGCAGCGTGGCGACCAGGGTCTTGCCGATGCCGCCTTTGCCCTGCAAGATGAAATGAACCGTGTTTTGCATCGAATTGCTCCAAGTGAGTCGAACGGAAACTGAAAATCGCATCAGCGCGGCGCTCCGCCGGATGGACCGGGCGTCCCCGGGCATGGTGGGCTGGTGCAGCGTCGAGAGTAATTCTTTTGCCGGCGGATGGCAACCGCTAAGCAAGGGGAAGGCAAGCGCAGGGGAGGCGAAGTTTTTTAATTTAAATGCCCTCAGGATGCCGGCTCGGCGATGAATCTGGTTATCATACGAAAGCTGCGCGCCGCCAGGCCGCGCCGCTTGTTCGTCGCTTGCCAACGTCCTCATCATCGCTGGTTTCGGTCTGATAAGGAAACCCGGCAGTGCCCACACCCCGTCTCGACAAATCTGAAATCGACCTTCTGAACCTGCAGGGGCTGTCCTGCCTGATCGCCAACCGCAAGCAGGCCAGGCGCCTGATCCGCATCGCCCAGGCCGCCGCCAAGGCGGTCGAGTATGAGCGCGGCCTGGCTTACGCCCAGGTCAACCAGTTCTGGCTGGCGTATTACGCCGGCGATATCGAACAGGCCGAGCCCTTGTGCCGGCCGCTGCGCGAGTGTTTCGAGCGCAGCGGCGACCTCGAAGGCGGCATGGCGGTCGACGTCGCGCTGGGCGCCCTGGCCAGCCGGCGCGGCGATTTCGCGCTGGCCGAGCAGCATTTCGAGCAGGCCCGCGAGGTGGCGGCGCACAGTCCCGACACGCTGCACAAGTTCATGCTGTACAGCCGCATCGGCATCGATGCGCTGAACCGCGGCGACACCCGCAGCGGCCCGCGCAATTTCCTGCTGGCGCTGGACATCGCCGAGCGCTTCGGCACCGCTTCGCACCGCGTCAACAGCCTGTCGAACCTGGCGTCGTCGCAACACGACCTGGGCAACGACGAAGACGCCATTCCGCTGCTGGTTGAAGCGCTGGATATCATCGGCAATGAAAAGCTGGCGCACCAGCAAGCCCTCGTCTCGGCCAACCTGGCCATGTGCCTGCTGGCCAGCGGCAAGGCCGGCGAGGCGCTGGCCTTGGTCGAACCTTTTTATGAAGAGCAGCAAGACGACCTGGCCGTGCGCGCCTTCCTGTTTTGCATCGCCGCCCATGCATCGATCCTGATCGGCCGCCTCGACGGCGCCCAGGCATTGCTGGGGCGGGCCCAGTTGTACGCCCGCGAAAGCGAGGATTTCGAGGAACAGATGCATGCCTGGCTGGTGCTGGGCGTGCTGGAATCGCGCCGCGACCGGCCGGAAATGGCGCTGCGGGCGCTGGAGCAGGCCCATGCGCTGCTGAGCTGGACGCGCAATCCCTTTTACCAGCAACAGATTTTCGAGCTGCTGGCCGACATCAACGCCCGCCTCGGCAAATGGGAAGCGGCATATGGCTTGCTGCGCCAGTACCAGGCGCATTTCGAGGCCGGCAGCAAATCGGCGCGCGATTCGCGCCTGCTGATGCGCAGCCTGGA
>DASYLQ010000699.1:0-12427 GCA_036009485.1 Janthinobacterium sp. | reverse complement strand
CGCCAGAGCATCAGCGACGGCATGAAACCGTTGCGCATTGCCGGGGCGCTGAAGATCGCCGAAGGCCTCACCAGCGCCGAGGAAGTACTGAAAGTAACGGCCGCCCTGTCTTGAACTTTTTAGCTAATTTCTTTGCATAATTTTCCAGGCAGTATATAATGCGGCCTCTTTCGGGTCGTTAGCTCAGCTGGTAGAGCAGCGGACTTTTAATCCGTTGGTCGCAGGTTCGAATCCCGCACGGCCTACCACGAATACAGCAGCAATTAAATCAAGGAGTTACGAGCGATCGTGGCTCCTTTTTTTTTATCCCCCCTTCTTCGGGTCTGCGTGCAATGGCACACAGACGCAGCCCGGCTCCCTCGCGCACCATCCTCCAGACTTGTTGCCACCACCATCTGAAGGGATCAGCCATGGATACCCGCGCTCCCGTTTCACCGATCGTCTACGAACCCGCCTTCGAAGTCCAGGAAAAGGACGAGGCCGAAGCCCAGGACGGCTTGCTGAAGACGCTGCACAGCATTTCCGAAACGACGTACAAGGATTCCGGTCACGCCATCCGCAGCGTGCATGCGAAAAGCCATGGCTTGTTGCGCGGCCAGTTGCAGGTGCTGGACAACTTGCCGCCGGTGCTGGCGCAAGGCATCTTTTCAGGGCCCGGCATTTATCCGGTCATGATGCGCCTGTCGACCATTCCCGGCGACATACTCGACGACAGCGTGTCGACCCCGCGCGGCCTGTCGGTCAAGGTGATCGGCGTCGATGGGGCGCGCCTGCCGGGCAGCGAACATGACGTGACCCAGGATTTCGTGCTGGTCAACGGCCCGGTCTTCGCCGTGCCGACGGCGAAGAAATTCCTCGGCAACCTGAAGCTGCTGGCGGCCACCACGGACAAGGCGCCCGGCTTGAAAAAAATCCTGTCGGCGGTATTGCGCGGCACGGAAAGAGCGCTGGAAGCCGTCGGCGGCGAGAGCCTCACCTTGAAAACCCTGGGCGGCCATCCGCAAACGCATATTCTGGGCGAAACCTTCTATAGCCAGGCGCCTATCCTGTTCGGTCCTTATATGGCCAAGGTGGCGGTCGCCCCCGTGTCGTCCGAACTGACCGCGCTGACCAAGGCGCCGCTGAACGTCAACGGCAAGCCGAACGGCTTGCGCGAGGCGGTGGTAGATTTCTTCCGGCAAACCGGCGCCGTGTGGGAATTGCGCGTCCAGCTGTGCACCGACCTGGAAAAGATGCCGATCGAAGACGCTTCCGTCGAATGGCCGGAAGATATCAGCCCGTATGCGACGGTGGCGCGCATCACGGCCGGACCGCAAACGGCCTGGAGTGAGGCGCGCTCGAGGGCGGTCGACGACGGCATGTCGTTCACGCCGTGGCACGGCGTCAGCGCGCACCGGCCGATCGGCTCGATCATGCGGGTGCGCAAGGCCGCTTATGAAATGTCGGCCCGCTTCCGTGCCGAACGCAATGGCACGGTGATGGTCGAGCCGAAAAACCTGGACGATTTCCCATCCTGAATGCCGAGCGACCTTAACGTGTCGTTGGCAGCCCGGACAGGTATTCCGCCAGCACGTCGATATCCTGCGCCGACAAGCCCTGCGCCACGGATGTCATGTCGCCATCCGTGTCGGCGCGGGTGGATGCCTTGAAGCCCAGCAATTGCGTGCGCAGGTAATCCTTCTGCTGGCCGGCCAGCCGCGGCATTTGCTGCTGGCCCATCAGGTTGGCGGCATGGCAGTTGATGCAGTTATTCTTCACTGCCAGGGCCTTCCCGGCATCGGCAATCGCTGGCGGCGTCTTGACGCTCCCCGGCGTAATGCTTTGGGTGGAGAAGTAATCCGCCAGGTCGGTCAGGTCGGCATTGCTGAGCGGGGCGGCGAGCGGCGACATCAGCTCGTTCTTGCGCTTGCCTTCACGGAACTGGAACAGCTCGAGCATGATGAATTGCCTGGGCTGTCCCGCCAGCGAGGGAAACGCGGGCGTGGCCGAATTGCCGGCCGGGCCATGGCAGGCAAAGCAGGTCTGCGCCTTGGTCTCGCCCGCCGCCGCGTTGGCGAAAGCCGGCTGGACAGCCACAGAAGCAAGCAGGGCCAGCACAGCGGCCGCAGCCGCCGCACCCGCCCGCCGGAATAAATCCGGGCGGGTTGTCATCATTTCTTTCCTCCTCATTTTTCTATTTTCATTTCTTTATTTTCACTTCTTATTACTTCTTCTTATAACTCACGCGATACAGCACGCCGTTGTAATCGTCCGACACCAGCAAGGCGCCGTCCGCCATTTGCAGCACGTCGACCGGACGTCCCCACATCGGAGGATCAGCCTTCTCGTCGACCAGGAATCCGTCCAGGAAAGGTTCCGACTTGGCGTTGCCCTTGGCATCGAACGTCACGTGCACCACGTTATACCCCTGCTTCTTGGTGCGGTCCCACGAGCCGTGCTGGGCGATGAACAGACTGCTCTGGTAAGCGGCCGGGAACATTTTTCCCGTATAAAAACGCAGGCCCAGCGGCGCCACGTGGAAACCCAGCTTCAGCTTGGGCGCCACGAAATCGGCGCAACTGCGATTCTTGCCATATTCCGGATCGAGGAAATCGCCCTCGAAGCAATATGGGAACCCGAAATGCTGGCCCATATGCGTAGCGACATTCAGTTCGTCGGACGGCATATCGTCGCCAATCCAGTCGCGGCCGTTATCGGTGAACCACATTTCCTTGGTCTTCGGATGGAAGGCGATGCCGACGCTGTTGCGCACGCCTTCGGCATAGGTCTCCAGCACGCCGGTCTTGGGATCGACGCGCAGGATCACCGCCTGCATATAAGTCGGCATGGTGATGTTTTGCGGCGAACCGATATTGAAATACAGCTTGCCGTCCGGCCCCCTCGCCAGGAATTTCCAAAAATGGCCGGGCTGCTTGTTGGGATCGAGGTTGCCGACGATGATCACGCCTTTGGGCGGATTGTCCAGCTTGTCTTCGATGCCGTCGTAGCGGCTGATCTTGTCGCGCTCGGCGACATAGAGCGTGCCCTTGTCGAAAACGATGCCGTTCGGGCTGTTCAAGCCCTTCAGCACCACTTTCACTTCGCGCTTGCCATTCTTTTCGGTGACCGCATAAATATTGCTCTGCAAGCGGTTACTGACAAACACCGTGCCCTTGTCGCCCAGCGCCAGCGAGCGCGCCTCGACCACGCCTTCGGCCCAGACCTCGACCTTGAAACCGGGCGGGACTTTGAGTTTATCGACCGGCAACTCGCCGGAGGGACGGCCAAACAGATTGTTTTCAAACTGGTGCAAGGTAGTCGGTTGCGGCGTACCGGGCGGGGCCCCGGTGGAGGAATCTTGTTGTGCAAAACCTGATACGGAGAAACCCAGCAGACAGGCCAGGCTTGCCATCTTGAACAATGTTTTCATACGGGTGCGGTCTCCATTTTATTTGAACAAGCGGCGTTGCCGGCCCCGCTCTTCCAGGAACGGGGAGAAAACGCTGCATTGCGTCGGGCACCTCAAAAAAACCTGCTGCACAGCCCACTCTCGCGAGTGCGTTGCTGACCGTACCTCGGTAGTACGGTTCGGCTACTCAACGCGATATCGGACTTGCTCGCGACGGTTTTTCGAGGTACCCGTCGATGCGGAATATTGCATGTTGCACACAATATTCCGCCCAAAAATTATAGACCCGAACACCCCTCCGCACTCAACGGCTTTTTTTTAATGAAACAATAAAAAAAAGCACAGAATTTACCTCAAGTAATACAAACGCATGCGCTACACTGGCCGTGCTGACGGCGCCTGGTTCGACGAGGCCTGCCCCATCGCCTCCCGGCCTGGTGCCGCCGGCGCGCTCCGGCGCGGCTTATTTGACTTGCAGCGAGCTTTTCACGTCGGTCACGCCTTCGACGCTGCGCGCCAGTTGTTCAGCCTTGGCCGCTTCCGCCTGCGACGGCACGAAGCCGCTCAGCATGACGACCCCCTTGACGGTTTCCACATGCACGTCCATGGCTTTCAAGTCGGGATCCTTGACCAGGTCGGCCTTGACCTTGGTCGTGATGACGGTGTCGGCAATCACATTCTTGGCGCTGGCGCCGCCGCTGCGCGTGATGCAGGCGGCCTTGTCGGCGCCGCTGTATTGGTCGCAATCGGCCATCTTCGTGCCGCTGCCGGCGCGGGCGGCGGTATTCATGCCGGACGAGGATGTGCCGGCCCTGGCGTCGGCCAGGGCGGAGTCATGCTCCGACTTGGCGTCGTTCATGCAAGCGGTCTTGTCGCTGCCGGTCTGGTCGCCGCACTTGGCCTTGGCCAGGCCATACTCGGCATTGGCCAGGTCGAGGCGGGCGTCGGCCAGCGCCGACGGCGTATTCTTGTACTGGGCCACAGCATCCGCATTGGCGCGGGCGCGGTCGACCTTGGCGTTTTCCTGGCAAACCTTCTTCGCATTGCCGCTGCTGGAATTGCATAGCGCCCCGGCGGCCTTGTAGTCGGCCGAAGCCTTGTCGGTCAGCGATTTATAGGAGGCGCTATTGTCCTCGCTTTGGGCGAACGCGGGGCCGGCGCTGAAACTGGCGCCGGCGGCGGCCAACGCCAGCAAGATGATCCTGTTCATGATGGGTCCTCCGGAAAGTTGACGACCATCAGATTAAACGCCCAGGCGGGCGCGGTCTTCTGTGCGTCAACGAACGGATAGCGGGAAATGGCCGCGTTCAAAAGCTATTTTCTGCCCTCACTCAGCCCCTTGCTCCACAGCGGCATAGCCTGGTCGAAAGGGCTGGCGGCGGGCTGGAAGGCGGCGCCGTCGCCGGCTGCGCGCAACCACACCAGGGTATCGTGGGAACTGCCGGCCAAGGGTTGGTCGCGGCGCACTTTTTCCAGCCAGGCGTAGACCTCGGCATACTCGGCCGGGTGATGGCCGCGCGTCCAGGCCAGCGCCACCAAGTCGGAAAACCCCTCCTCGCGGCGGGTTTCGCGCATTTCCTTCGACTCTTCCAGCAAATGCGGATCGGCCGCATATTCCTGCCCCACTTCGACGAAACCGGCCGGCAAGACATGCCAGCTGCCCTGCGCATAACGCCAGCAATGGCCGACCTCGTGCGCCGTCATCGCTTCGATCATTACGCCGCGCTGCCCGGCCGGCAATTGTTCCAGGATGGCCTCGGCCTGGGGATTGCCGCGCATCGACAGCACCAGCTTGCAACGGTCGCCGTCGAAGCCCATGGCGAAGGGAACGTCGCCGGGACGGGCTTGCGGCTGGACGATGATGTCGATCGGCAAACCGATCTCTCTGGCGTAATCGAGGACGGGCGCACCGGCGCGCAACCAGCGCGTCTCGGTCTCGGTCAGCTGGGCCGCGCGGGCGCCGGCGGAGAGCAGCGACAAGGCGCCGAGCAAGGTGAAAACCAGTAGGGATTTAGGCATGATGGGACTCCTTTATGAGGGCCTGTACATGCCTATCGACAACAAGTCTCTTTACTACAGGGTACGGGAAAAAATATTTCATCAGAGCAAAATCACATCATTACCGTTGCGGCAGCCGGGGCAGACAAAGAAGGCTTCGATGATGCCATAAAGAAGACGGGGCCGATATCGCTATCGGCCCCGCGGCGCTACTTTTTAAGATGTCAAAATAAGATGTTTAAACTCTTCCCAGCCGTCTTCCGACTCGACCGGCGCCGCTTTTTTCGCTGCCGGCGCCGCTGGTTTCACGCCCAGCCGCGCCGTTGCGGCCGGTTTTTTGGCCCCGGCCGGTCTTTTGGCCAAGGCCGGCCGGGGCGCCGCCATTGCCGTCGTGGCCGGGCGCGGTTTCGGCGCCGCCAGCGGCGGCGCCAGGCTGTCATCCAGCTTGAACACGCTGACCACTTGCGCCAGGTTGCTGGCTTCGCCTTCCAGCGCATCGGCGGCCGCGGCCGCCTGCTCGACCAGTGCGGCGTTTTGCTGGGTCACCTGGTCCATCTGGGTGATCGCCTGGTTGACTTGTTCGATGCCCGAGGTCTGTTCCTGGCTGGCGGTGGAAATCTCGCTCATGATGTCGGTCACGCGCTTCACGCTGTCGACGATTTCCAGCATCGTCGAACCGGCTTCGTCGACCAGCTTGGCGCCGGCGTCGACCTTCTCGACCGAGTCGCCGATCAGGGTCTTGATCTCTTTCGCCGCGGCGGCCGAACGTTGCGCCAGGTTGCGCACCTCGGTCGCCACCACCGCGAAGCCGCGGCCCTGCTCGCCCGCGCGGGCCGCCTCGACCGCCGCATTCAGCGCCAGAATATTCGTCTGGAAAGCGATGCCGTCGATGACGCCGATGATGTCGACGATCTTCTTCGACGATTCATTGATCGAAGCCATCGTGTGCACCACCTCGGCCACCACGGCGCCGCCCTTGACGGCCACTTCCGACGCCGACATCGCCAGCTGGTTGGCCTGGCGCGCATGGTCGGAGTTTTGCTTGACGGTGCCAGTCAATTCTTCCATCGACGACGCGGTCTCTTCCAGCGTGCTGGCCTGCTGCTCGGTGCGGCCGGACAAGTCGAGGTTGCCGGCGGCGATCTCGGCCGACGCCTTGGCGATGGTATGGGTGCCGTGGCGCACCTGGCTGACGATGGTCACCAGGCTGTCGCGCATGCCGCGCATCGCATACAGCAGGCTGCCGCGGTCGCCCGGCTTGGTCTCGATGTGCACCGCCAGGTTGCCGGCCGCAATGCTGCCGACGATGCCGGCCGCATATTCAGGCTCGCCGCCGAGTTCCTTCAACAGCCCGGCGCTGATGAACCAGGCCGCCGCCACGCCGACCGCAATCGCGATGCCGCACAGCACGACCATGAAGAACATGAAACTGCCCGACACGCTACGCGCCTTGGCGGCCTGTTCCTGGCTCATTTTTTCTTCGGTGTCGATCATCCCGTTCACCGCCGCCAGCCACTCGACGAAGGCCGGCGCCGCCTGGCTGCGCAAGAGTTCGGTGGCTTCCGGCACCTGGTCGGCCTTGCGCAACTCGATCAATTTGGCGAGCAGCGGCATCGCCTTCGCTTCGGCGCTCTTGATGCCGGCCAGCGCGCTGCGTTCCTCGCTGCTGATATCCTTGGCGCTGGCGAAAACCTGGTCCAGCGGCGCCGCCGACTTGGCGTAGTCGTCGGCCAGGCCGGCGATCTTGTCGGCGACGCGTTGCAGCGCGCCGGCGTCGGCCGCCAGCACCACGTCGCGCGCGGCGATCGAACGGTCATGCACGCTGCCGCGGAAATTGATCGCGTAACGCTCCTTGACGTTGTTGACGTCGCTGATGGTGGTCAGCATGTGATCGATGCTGCGCACCCGGCCAATGCCCAGCACGGTCAATATAATCATCAATACAAAAACGGCGCCAAAACCGAGCGCCAGGCGGGTGCTGATCTTCATCCCTTCGATATTCATTATTTTCCTTGTCACGATGTGCCGGCAAAAAGCAGGTTGATTTATTGTCCGTTTGCAAGAATTTACCACAAGTTAAAGACAATTTCTTCGCGGGAGCAAGGACCACGGGCCAATACGCAACAGTAAAAAGGGCGGCCCCCTCAGGAATCGCCGTTCTTGTATACAACGATGACAACAAAAACTAATGCGCGGATTACTCCGGCGCCTGGGCCAGCATGGCCGCCACCGCGGGCTGCGGCTGCCAGCCGGCACCCAGCGCGCGCGCCACCGCCACCGTCGCCAGCAGGCGCTGGGTGGTGATCTGCACGGCCGCGCGGTCCGCCGACAAGGCGCTGCGCTGGGCGTCGGTGACGTCCAGGTAATTCGAGATGCCGCGCTCGTAGCGGGTGCGCGCCACCAGATAGGCGCGCGCCGCCGCCTGCTGCGACTCGGCCTGGGCCTGGCCCTGCAACTGGCGCTCCCGCAGGTCGGACAGCGCATCTTCCACTTCACGCAGCGCGGTCAGCAGCTTGCCCTCGTGGTTCGCCAGCGCTTCTTCATAGCGGGCTTTCGCCAGCGCCAGGTTGGCGCGGTTGCGGCCGCCGTCGAAGATGGGCAGCGACAAGGCCAGCGGACCGGCGCTGAACTGGCGCGACCCGCCCATGGCCAGGTCATGCAAGCTTTCCGAGGCATAACCGTAACTGCCGGTCAGTTGCAGCGATGGATAAAACGCCCCTTCGGCCACGCCGATCTGCGCATTCGCCGCGCGCAGGCCGGCGACGCTGCCAGCCAGGTCGGGGCGCTGCGACAGCAGGCTGGCCGGCAAGCCGACCGGAATCGCCGGCGGTTGCGGCAAGGCCAGCGGATTCGCGCTCGCCGCCAGCAAGGCGGACGACGGCGAAGCGCCGGTCAGCGTCGCCAGGCTGTGTTCCAGCAAATTACGCTGGCGTTGCACGTCGTGCAGGTCGGCCTGGGCGTTGGCCCTTTCCACCCGCGCCCGGGCCAGGTCGAGTTCATTGGTCAGGCCGGCGCTGAAACGCGCCTCGACCAGTTGCTGCGTCTCTTCGCGCGTCGCCAGCGCGCCCTTCAGGATCGCCATCTCGGCATCCAGGCCGCGCAATTGCCAGTAGGCGCTGGCAACCTGACCCGACAACACCAGCAGCACGCCGTCGCGGTCGGCCTCGGCTTGCAGGGCCTGGGCGTCGGCCGCCTCCACCATGCGCCTGACGCGGCCCAGCAAGTCGACTTCATACGACATCGACGCGCCGACCTGGACCATATTTCCCTTGATCGACTGGCCGCCCAGGGCCTTGCCTTCCGCGGTGGTGGCCGAACTATGGTCGTTCTCGACCGAGGCGCCGACGCTCAGCGTGGGCGAGCGGCTGGCTTGCGCCAGGCCGAGCTGGGCCTGCGCCTGCAGCAGGCGCTGGGCGGCGGCGCGCACGCTCGGGTTATCCTGCAGCGCGCTGCGCTCGAGGCGGTTCAGGGTGTCGTCGTTGAACACCGTCCACCATTGCTTCGGCAGGTGCGCGGCGTCCCGGTTTTCCGGGCCGGCATGGCGGAAGGCCGTGTCGGCGACGTTTTTCGGCGCGCTGAAATCGCTGCCGACCGTGGCGCAGCCGGCCAGGGCCAGACCGACGGCGGCGGCCAGCGCGATGCGTTTTAATTGCGCCCGCGGCCCTGTGTTCGATCCTGCGTTCATGCTGTGCTCCTTTGTATTCTTGAAATGAAGGTAATCGCGGCTCAATGGCCGCCGCCGCCGGCGCCCGATGGCGAAATGACCCTGTCGGCAAACCACAGCAAGGCGATGCAGGAAATCAAGATCACGCCGACCAGGAAAAAACCGTCGTTGTAAGCCATCACATACGCTTCGCGCCGCACGATGCTGTCGATCAGGCCGATCGCCTTGTCGCCCGCCGTGGCCGGATCGAAGCTGGCGCTGAACTGCGCCGTCAACTGGTCGATGCGCTGCTGGGTCGTATCGGCGTAGCTGGAAATCGATTCGCCCAGGCGCGCCGAATGGAAGTGCTCGCGGTTGCTCAACGCCGTCGCCAGCAGCGCGATGCCGATCGAACCGCCCAGGTTGCGCGTCATGTTGAACAGGCTGGAAGCCGACGGCATGTCTTTCGGCGCCACGCCCTGCATGGCGAAATTCGACAAGGTCAGCATGATGAAGGGCTGGCCCAGCGCGCGCACGATCTGCGACCAAAACAATTGGTCATAACCGGTGCCGGCGTCCATGTGCGAATTCATCAGGCACGAAATGCCGAACAGCAGCAGGCCCAGCGAGCACAGGATGCGGTTGTCGACCTTCGACGACAGCTTGGCGACGAAGGGCATGATGAATAACTGGGGCAAGCCTACCCACATGATGACCTCGCCGATCTGCATCGGCGAATAGCCGGCGATCTGGCCCAGGAACAGCGGCAGCAGGAAGGCCGAGCCATACAAGCCCATGCCGGTCACGGCCGACAGCACCGTCGCCACCAGGAAATTACGCTGGCCATATAGTTTCAGGTTGACGAAAGGCTCGGCGCGGGCGGTGCTGGTGACGACCCAGCCCAGCAGGCCGATGAGGGCCAGCGCGGCGAAGGTATTGATGAAGGAAGAGTCGAACCAGTCCTTGGTATTGCCCTCTTCCAGGAACACCGTCAGCGAACCGAGGCCCACGGCCATCAGGAGGATGCCCAGCCAGTCGGCTTTCACCAGCAGTTTCAGCTGCGCCGGCGTGCGCTCCAGGCCATACATCATGCCGGCGATGAGCAATACGCCCGGCACCCAGTTGATGTAAAAGATCGATGGCCAGCCATATAGGTCGCTCAGATAGCCGCCCAGGGTCGGGCCCATGGCCGGCGCCAGCGTCGCGGTCAGGCCGAAGATGGCCATGCCGGTGGCGCGCCGCGACGGCGGCAGCTTTTGCAGCACCAGCGTCATCGCCATGGGGATCAGCGCGCCGCCGGTAAAACCCTGCGCCATGCGGAAGGCGATCATGCTGCCCAGGCTCCACGAGGTGCCGCACAAGGTCGAAAAGCCGAGGAACAGCGCGGTGGTGCCGATCATGTAGTTGCGCAGGCCGAAGGAGCGCGTCAGCAGCGCCGTCAGCGGGATCACGATGATCTCGGCCACCAGATAGGCGGTGGAAATCCACGAACCCTCTTCCTGCGTGGCCGACAGCGCGCCGAGGATATCCTTCAGCGAAGAGTTGGTGATCTGGATATCCAGCACGGCCATGAAGGCGCCCAGCATGCCGGCGGCGACCGCCACCCAGGTACGCAGGGTCACGCGCTCGCCGATGGCCGGCGCCGACGGCGCCGCGGCGCCGGGTGCCGGAGTAGTTGTCGGACTAGCCATGACGCATCCTTAGTGCGCCGCGGCGCTGTCCGATGCGGACTGTTCGCGCAGCGGCACTTCGGCCAGCGCCGACATGCCCGGCACCAGACGGCCGCCGAGGGCCTTCACGTCTTCCGGCTTGAACACCACCTTGACCGGCACGCGCTGGACGATTTTGGTGAAGTTACCGGTGGCGTTATCGGCCGGCAGCAGCGCGAATTGGTTGCCCGAGGCCGGCGCGAAGCTGTCGACCTTGCCGACCAGGGTCTTGCCCGGGATGGCGTCGATGCTCACGTTGACGCTCTGGCCAGGGCGCAGCTTGGCCAACTGGGTTTCCTTGAAGTTGGCGGTCAGCCAGACATGGTCTTCGACGATGGCGGTCAATTGCTGGCCGGCCTTGACGCGCATGCCGACCTCGATCGAACGCTTGCCGATGCGGCCGGAAACGGGCGCCAGGATGCGGTTGTAATCGGCCTGCTGCTGCGCGTCTTTCAATTGCACCTGCAGCACGCCGACCTGGGCTTGCAAGACGTCGCGCGCGGAAACCGCCGCGGCGATCTGCGCCTTGGCGGCGGCGACGCTGTCGCGCCGCGCGGCCACGTCGGCGGCGGCGCTGCTGCGGCCGGCGTTGGCGGCGTCCACTTCGGCTTTCGACACGGCTTTCATCTGGCTGGTGTACAGCTGGCTGAAGCGGTCGGCGTCCTGTTTCGCCTTCAGCGACTGGGCTTCCGACTGCGCCACCTGGGCCACGGCCGCGCTGGCCTGGGCCCGGGCCTGCAACACTTGGGCGTCGGCCTGCACCACCTGCTGCCGGGCGCGGGCGATCTCGGCCTGGATCTGTTCCACTTTCAAGTGCTGGTCGACCGGATCGAGTTCGGCGATCAAGTCGCCCTGTTTCACCATCTGGTTATCGTCGATCAGCAGGCTTGTGACGACGCCGTCGACGCGCGCAGACACTGGATGGACGTGGCCGGCGACATAGGCATTGTCGGTTTCGACGAAATACTGGCTACGGTACCACATGCGCCCGCCGACGCCGATGGCGACCAGCGCGATCAGGCCGGCGAGGATCAGCACACGGCGGTTCGGCGGCGACTTGGCCGGCGCGGCTGGAGCGGCCGGCTGGGCTGGCGCCTGGACGGCGCTTAAGACCTTGTGTTCTGCTGGGTTGCGATCGGTAGGCATGCGGCGCTCCAAAGGAAAATGAAATGGGATAGGTTCATTATTGGGGAAAAAAATCGCGATGTCAAGAAATGAAACGATTGCATTTCATTTTATTTTGGACTACAGTGACGCCATCATTCAGCAGATAAAGACGACGATGGCACTTCCCGATCATCCCTTGCACACCGAGTCCGGCGCCCAGTCCGACGCCGCCGCCGACCCCGAATTCACTTGCGGCGGCAAGGTCGCCGGCCGGCCGCGCGCGGTCGACATGGAAGCGCGCTTGCAAAACCTGGTCACCACCGCCGGCTGCCTGTTCATGGAAAAAGGCTATGGCAAGGTCAGCCTGGAAATGATCGCCCGCGAAGCCCATGTTGCCGTGCGCACCATCTACGTCAAGTTCGGCGGCAAGGCCGGCTTGTTCAGGGCCGTGATCATGGCCGGCCGTGCGCGCTTCTTCACGATGGGCGACATGGATACCGACATGCGCCCGATGCAGGAGATCATGGCCGATTTCGGCATGCGTTTCATGGAGCTGATCTCGATTCCGCAGATGGTCGCGCT
>DASYLQ010000698.1:0-2316 GCA_036009485.1 Janthinobacterium sp. | reverse complement strand
TTTTGGATGTGAGGGCGCCAAAAGATGTCAGAGGCCCGAAAAGGGAATTCTGGACCGCCCCGGGTTGTTGTTCCTCGGAAGTTTGAACTTCAGCGTCGTCGTCGGCCTCCTGTCCTGAGGCTCCGCATGTTGCCAGGGCAGCCATCATGCCGAGCGCGACCGATGCAACACAGATACGCATCACAGATATACCATAAGAATAACGACAACTTAAGGTAGTTTTAATCTGTGGATAACTGCCGCGTCCAGTGGCGAGCAGAGAACGATTGAGGAACGTTGCGAAATTTCAGAATTGCGGCGCGGCTAGATTTTCGGTCGTCACGCCGTCGCGCTCTTCGATGAGCTCGGCGATCATTTGCCGATGACAGTGACGGTGGTCGCGTTCGTAGCAGAGGATGCAGACCGGGCCGGCCTTGAGGACCAGCGACGCCAGCTCGTCGAGCTCTTCCTTGGCTTGGGGCGTTTGGAGATGGGCGTGATAGATCCGCTGCAACTCCTTGTGCTTGCCGCTGCGTGCGGCTTCACGGCCGTCCTTGGGCGTCCCCAGGCCGCGCAAATGCAGGTAGCCGATGCCGCGTTCGTCAAGGCCGGCGGCAAGCTGTTTCTTGGAAAAGCCCGGCCGTCGCGAGGCGGCGACAGCCCGGACATCGACCAGCAGTTTGACGCCGGCCTGCTGCAATTCGTCGAGCACGGCCTTGGCAGGAGTCTGTTCGTAGCCGATGGTGAACAGCTTTCTGGACTTGGCCATCGTTTCCTCGTTGCGTTGAGACGCGGCTACTTGACGCGCTCGATGAGCGCCATCGCCGCGGCGGGTGCCCGCACCTTGGCTTCGTGGATCACATAGGCAAACACATCGCGCGGTTTTTTCGTTACTTTTCGGTCGTCCACGCGCGGGAGATCCGTGGGTTCGCCGCCTTTGGCCCATGTGTCGAGCCGCGCAGCCCAGGCGTCGAGCGCTTTGGGTGCATAGCCCGTCTTGATCTCTTCCTTGCCCTTTTGCAGCCGTACATAGACGAAGTCGCCGGTGATATCGGCGATCGCAGGGTAGGTGGCATGTTCGGAGAACACCACCGGCGTGTTGAACTGACGCAATAGGGCGATGAAACCCGGCACGCAAAAACTGTCGTGCCGCACCTCGACGACATGACGCAGGCTGCGGCCGTCGTGTTTCCGCGGCAGCAATTCGAGGAATTTGCCGAAGTCGGCCTCGTCGAATTTCTTGGTCGGTGCAAACTGCCACAGCACCGGGCCCAGCCTGTCGCCAAGTTCCAGAACGCCGGAATTGTAGAAGCGCTCGACGCTGTCGCCGGCCTCAGCCAGCACGCGGCGATTTGTGGCGAAACGCGGCCCTTTCAGCGAAAACACGAAGCCGTCCGGCACCTCCCGCGCCCATTTGCGAAAGCTCTCCGGCTTCTGCGAGCCATAAAAAGTGCCGTTGATCTCGATCGAGGTCAGTTTGCTCGCGGCGTAACCAAGTTCCTTCGCCTGGGCGAGCTTTTCCGGATAAAAGACCCCACGCCAGGGCGCAAAGGTCCAGCCGCCAATGCCGATGTGAATCTTGCCTGATTTGCTCACCATGTTGATTGCCCCTTGCGCGATGCGTTGATCGTCCCTATCTTGTTTTCAACGGCGACGTCGATGCTTAAAAGCTCCGGCGCTGGGACGACCTCGAAAAGCTCGGATGCGCCGGATGTACGCGCACCATGTTGTTCGGGGTCGTTGGCATTTTTGGGCCTGTTTTGTCCGCTTGTTGCGCCCGGTTGCCAGCTGATCCCCTTGCTCGTGATACCTCTGAGGCTTTCCACGGAAGGCCGCCTTGGCATTGCCGGGCACGGCAGATATAGGCATGGCGTCATGAATGAAGCCATCAGATCTCCGTCCGGACAAGTCACGCAGGCCACAGCGCAGCTGCAGCTTTCGGTCATCGTTCCGACCTTCAACGAACGCGACAACGTCGCCACGCTGGTGAAGCGCCTCGACGCGGCCCTTTCCGGCATCGCCTGGGAAGTGATCTTCGTCGACGACAATTCGCCTGACGGGACGTCCGAGGTGGTGCGCGCTCTGGCGCAGATCGATTCCCGGGTCCGCTGCATCCGGCGCGTTGGGCGCCGCGGCCTGTCCGGCGCCTGCATCGAGGGTATGCTGGCGTCGAGCGCTCCCTGCGCGGCGGTGATCGATGGAGATCTGCAGCACGACGAAACACAGCTTCCGAAAATGCTCGGCCTGTTGGAGAGCGGCAGCAGGGATCTCGTGATAGGCAGCCGCTATATCGAGGGTGGCAGCGCGGACAGTTTCAATCAGCAACGGCTCGGCGCC
>DASYLQ010000697.1:0-23664 GCA_036009485.1 Janthinobacterium sp. | reverse complement strand
TAGCACCTGCTGCTGTACCAGCGCGCAGTGAGCGTGCCGGGCCCCGTCACCCATGCGGTGGCGGCGGCGGCGCGCAGCCACGGCGTCGTGGTGGTGCTGGGCGTGAACGAGCGCGATCACGGCAGCCTGTACAACACCCAGCTGGTGTTCGACGCCGACGGCGAACTGGTGCTCAAGCGCCGCAAGATCACGCCGACCTACCACGAGCGCATGATCTGGGGCCAGGGCGACGGCAGCGGCCTGAAAGTGGTCGACACGGCGGTCGGCCGCCTCGGCGCGCTGGCTTGCTGGGAGCATTACAACCCGCTGGCCCGCTATGCGCTGATGGCGCAGCACGAGGAAATCCACTGCGCCCAGTTTCCCGGCTCGATGGTCGGGCAGATATTCGCCGACCAGATGGAAGTGACCATCCGCCACCACGCGCTGGAATCGGGCTGCTTCGTGGTCAACGCCACCGGCTGGCTGACGGATGCGCAGATCGCCGCGCTGACGCCCGACACGGCGGTGCAGAAGGCGCTGCGCGGCGGCTGCTGCACCGCCATCGTCTCGCCGGAAGGCGTGCTGCTGGCCGAACCGCTGCGCAGCGGCGAGGGCATGGTCATCGCCGACCTCGACATGGCCCTGATCACCAAGCGCAAGCGCATGATGGACTCGGTCGGCCATTACGCCCGTCCCGAATTATTAAGCCTGGTCGTCGACGACCGGCGCGCCGTGCCGGTCGTGCCACGCTCCGGCCCAGGCACTGCCGCCGTTCCCGAGGCCGCGCCCGCCGCTGTTCCCTCCGAAACCTGACATTCTGCGAGACCATCATGAGCATCGCCATCACACCGAACCAGACGCTGATCACCGAACTGCAGTCCCTGGGGCTGCGCCTGAACGCGCCGGAAGACGGCGCCCCCAGCCGCCGCGGCGGCGCCGGACCGTCCGACCACAAGGCGGTGACGGTGGACGGCCATACCGTGATGATCCCGGTGCACACGGCCGGGGCCTGGTCCTCGCCCTTCGTCGCCGCGCCGGCCGGCCCGGACGGCAACAGCGCGCTGACCCGCGACGGCGTCCCGGTCGGCATCATTTCCTTCCCGCGCCAGCCGCGCTTTTATAAGATGCAGACGCTGGACGGCATTCCGTATTCGAAGATCGCCGCGCTGCACGGCGCCGACGTGCTGGCGACGACGGTGCTGCAAAGCTGCATCCGCTACGAAAGCCGGCGCAAGTCTTGCCAGTTCTGCGCCATCGGCCAGTCGCTGGCGGCCGGCCGCACCATCCTGCGCAAGACGCCGCAACAATTGGGCGAGGTGGCGCGCGCCGCCGTGCTGCTGGACGGCGTCAAGCACATGGTCATGACCACCGGCACGCCCAACGCCACCGATCGCGGCGCGCAGATCCTGTGCGAGAGCGCCTTCGGCGTCAAGTCGGCGGTCGACCTGCCGATCCAGGGCCAGTGCGAGCCGCCCGACGACGACGCCTGGTTCGCGCGCATGCGCGACGCCGGCATCGACTCGCTCGGCATGCACCTGGAAGCGGTGACGCCGGAGGTGCGGGCGCGCATCATGCCCGGCAAGGCCAGCGTCCCGGTCGAGCGTTATTTCGACGCCTTTGAAAAAGCCGTCGGCGTGTTCGGCCATGGCCAGGTCAGCACGTATATCCTGGCCGGCCTGGGCGATACGCCGGAAGCCATCTTGCGCACCTGCGAAAAGCTGGTGGCGCTGGGCGTGTATCCCTTCGTCGTGCCCTTCGTGCCGATCGCCGGCACGCCGCTGGAAGACCATCCGGCGCCGTCGCCGCAATTCATGCGCGAGCTGCTGGCGCCGCTGGGCGAATTACTGGTCGCCGGCAAGCTGCGCTCGTCCGACATCAAGGCCGGCTGCGGCCGCTGCGGCGCCTGCTCGTCCCTGTCGACCTTTGAAAAGAGGGCGCCATGAGCGCCGTCCTGGAAGCGCCGGCGCTGGCATCGCTGCTGCCGGACTGCGTTCTGCGCGTGCGTTTCGCCGCCGACGCCGCCGAGCGCGACGCCGCGCGCGCCCTGCGCCGCGCCGTTTTCTGCGGCGAGCAGGGCATGTTCGACGGCGACGACGAGGACGAGATCGACGCCGTGGCACTGGCCATCACGGCGGTGCTGAGCGCGCCGGGCCTGGCGGACCAGGTGGTCGGCACGGTGCGCATCCATGAAAAATCGCCGGGCGTGTGGATGGGCTCGCGCCTGGCGGTATTGCGCGAATTCCGCCGCAGCGCCTCGGTCGGCAGCGGCTTGATCCGCCTTGCCGTCGGCGCCGCCCGCGCGCGCGGCTGCCATAGCTTCCTGGCCCACGTGCAGAGCCAGAACGTGGCGCTGTTCGAGCGCCTGCACTGGGTCGCCAAAGGCGACGTCGTGCTGCGGGGCCGGCCGCACCAGATGATGCAGGCCGACCTGGCCTCCTACCCGCCGGTCGCGGACGGCGCCAGCGGTTTCATCGTCCATGGCGGCGGCGCATGAACGCCCGCGCCGACATGCCGGAACCCGGCCTGGCCGAGCTGACCGCGCTGCTGCGCAACGGCGCCGGCATCGGCCACAAGCGCGACATCGACGGCGTCGTGCGCGCGCTCGGCAAGCATCTGCATGTGCCCGCTCCGGCCGCGGTGCGCGTCGGCGACGACTGCGCCGCGATTCCCGACGGCGACGGCTACCTGCTGTTCGCCATCGAGGGCTTCGTCAATGAGTTCGTGGCGCAGGAGCCTTGGTTCGCCGGCTATTGCGGCGTCATGGTCAACGTCAGCGACATTTATGCGATGGGCGGCCGGCCGCTGGCCGTGGTCGACGCCCTGTGGAGCCGCGGCGGCGACGCCGCCACGCCGCTGCTGGAAGGGCTGGCGACGGCGGCCGAGGTCTACGGCGTGCCCATCGTCGGCGGCCACAGCAACCGCCGCAGCGACCGCGAACAGCTGTCGGTCGCCATCCTCGGCCGCGCCAAAAAATTGTTGACCAGCTTCGACGCCCGTCCCGGCGACAACCTGGTCGCGGCGCTCGATTTGCGCGGCCGCTTCCACGAACCGTATGCGTATTGGGACGCCAGCAGCGGCGCCCCGGCGCAGCGTCTGCGCCAGGATCTGGAAGTCATTGCGGCGATCGCCGAAGATGGCCTGGCCGTCGCCGCCAAGGACATCAGCATGGCCGGCACCGTCGGCACCGCGCTGATGCTGCTCGAGTGTTCCGGCCTGGGCGCGACCATCGATCTGGATGCGGTGCCGCGGCCGCCGGGCGTGCCGCTGCAGCGCTGGCTGGCGGCCTTTCCCAGCTTCGGCTTCCTGCTCAGCGTTTCCGACGCCAAGCTGGCCGCCGTGCTGGCGCGTTTCGAGGCGCGCGGCATCGCCTGCGCCGCCATCGGCCGCTGCGACGGCACGCGCCAGGTGCGCTTGCGGCGCGGTCGGTCCGGCCCTTGCGAAACGCTGTGGGATTTCAACCGGGAGGCGCTGATCGGCTGCGGCCCGACGCCGCTGCCCGCGCCGCTTGCCGGGGAGGGCGGCCATGCCGGCTGAAACGACCCCTGCAACAAGCGCTGAAGCGCCTGCGCCGGCGCGCCGGCCGCTGCAGCCGTTGCGCATCGCCCTGCTGACCCACTCGACCAATCCGCGCGGCGGCGTGGTGCATGCCCTGGAACTGGGCGACGCACTGCACGCGGCCGGCCACGACGTCACCGTGCATGCGCCGGATCCGCAGCGGCGCGGCCTGTTCCGCGCCACCCGCTGCGCGTATGCCGCCGTGCGCGCCGATGCCTGCGCGGGCGACCTGGCGGCGCTGGTGCGCCAGCGCATCGGCGAATACCTGGCCTGGTTCGAGCGGCCGCGCACGCCGCGTTACGACGTCTACCACGCCCAGGATTCGATCAGCGCCAACGCGCTGGCGATGCTGGCCGAGCGCGGCGCCATACCCGGCTATGTGCGCACGGTGCATCATCTGGACCACTTCGACGATCCCCTGCTGGCGGCCTGGCAGACGCGCGGCTTCATGCGCGCCGGCCGCGTGCTGTGCGTCAGCCGCCTGTGGCGCGACAGTCTGCTGGCGGACTACGGCGTTGCGGCCGAGGTGGTCGGCAACGGCGTCGACGCGGCCCGTTTCAGCCCGTACGCCGACGACCGCGACGCCGCCCTGCGGGCCCGCTTGGGACTGGGCCGCGGCCCGGTCTTCCTGGTGGTCGGCGGCGTCGAGCCGCGCAAGAACACGCTGGCCATTTTCCAGGCCTTCCTGCGCATCCGCCGCGCGGCGCCGGGCGCGCAATTGGTCATCGCCGGCGGCGCCAGCCTGCTCGACCACGGCGCTTGCCGCCTGGCCTTCGAAGCCGCGCTGGCCGCCAGCGGCCTGGCCACGGGAGCCGGCCAGCCGGTGCTCCTGCTGGACCGGGTCGAGGATGCCGACATGCCGGCGCTGTACCGCTGCGCCTCGGCCCTGGTGTTCGCCTCGCTGCGCGAAGGCTTCGGCCTGGCCGTGCTGGAAGCGATGGCCTGCGGCACGCCGGCCGTGCTCTCGCGCATCGCCCCGTTCACCGAATACCTGGGCGGCGCCGACTGCGCCTGGGTTGATCCGCACGATCCCGCCGCCATCGCCGCCGGCATGGCGCAGGCCTGCGATCCCGCTGCGGCGGCGGCGCTGCGCGAAGCCGGCCTCGGCGTCAGCCGCCGATTCACCTGGGCCGCGTCGGCGGCCCGGCACCTGGACATTTATCGCGCCTTCCTGGCGACTTCACTGGAGAACTACCATGCCTGAAATGCACTTCAGCGTCCGCTGGCCGGACAACAGCAGCAGCGACTGCTATTCGCCTTCGCTGGTGGTCAAGGACTACCTCGAAGTAGGCCGCAGTTATGCGCTCGACGACTTCGTCGAGCGCAGCCGCACCGCCCTGCATATCGGCAGCGAACGGGTGCGCGAAAAATACGGCTACGCCTGTTCCGCGGCGCTCGACCAGCTGGGCAAGATCGAAGCCATCGCCGCCACTTTCGCCGCCAGCGGCGACGCCACCGTGACGGTGGAAAGCTTCCATCCCTGACCGGGCCCTTCACTTACAACCAGAGGTTTTCCATGCAGCAGATCCACCCAGCCACGCACCACCAGGTGCTGATCGTCGGCGGCGGCCAGGCCGGCCTGGCCATGAGCTACCTGCTCAAGCAGGAAGGCATTTCCCACCTGATCCTGGAACAGAACCGGCTCGGCCACGCCTGGCGCAGGGAGCGCTGGGACACGTTTTGCCTGGTCACGCCGAACTGGCAATGCACGCTGCCCGGCTTCCCCTACGATGGCAGCGACCCCTACGGCTTCATGAAGAAGGACGAGATCGTCGATTACATCGAACGCTACATCGCCTCCTTCGATCCGCCGGCGCTGGAAGGGGTCGGCGTCACCGGCGTCAAGCGCAACGCCGCCGGGCTGTTTGAAGTCGGCACCACGCAGGGATTGCACACTGCCGAGCAGGTGGTGATCGCCGTGGGCGGCTATCACATCCCGATCATCCCGGGCGCGGCGGCGCGGCTGCCGGAGCGCGTCGCGCAACTGCATTCCTGCGACTACCTGAACCCGCAAATGCTGCCGCCGGGCGAGGTGCTGGTGGTCGGCACCGGACAGTCCGGCTGCCAGATCGCCGAAGACCTGCACCTGGCCGGCCGCCGCGTCCACCTGTGCGTCGGCGACGCGCCGCGCGTGGCGCGCAACTACCGCGGCAAGGACGTGGTCGAATGGCTGGACCACATGAAGTATTACGACTTGCCGGTCGAGCGGCACCCGCTCGGCAAGGGTGTGCGCGAAAAGACCAACCATTACGTCACCGGCCGCGACGGCGGGCGCGACATCGACCTGCGCAAGTTCGCGCTGGAAGGCATGCAGTTGTACGGACGCTTCGAAGGCATTGCCGACGGGATGGCGCAGTTCGGGCCGGATTTGCAACAGCACCTGGACGCGGCCGATGCGGTTTCGGAAAGCATCAAGGACGGCATCGACAAATACATCGCCGCCAACGGCATCGCCGCGCCGGCCGAGGCGCGCTACGTGCCGCTGTGGCAGCCGCCGGCCGACCTGCCGCGCCAGCTGGATCTGGGCAAGATCGCGGCGGTGGTCTGGTGCATCGGCTTCCGCACCGATTTCAGCTGGATAGCGGAAAGCATCTTCGATGAACGCGGTTATCCCGAGCATGAGCGTGGCGTGACCGCGGTGCCGGGACTGTATTTCCTCGGCTTGCCGTGGCAATACACCTGGGGCTCGGGACGCTTTTCCGGCATCGCCCGCGACGCCGCGTATTTGCGCGACGATATTGTCGCGCTGAAACCAGTGGCGCTGAGGGCCTGACGCTGTATTTGCCGCGGTGCGCGGCGGGCCGCCGCCTGCCGCGATTTACCAGCGCCGGCTTTGCTGCCATACTGCGGCATCGAATACTCAAACGGCAAGGGCCGCCGCCTTTGTCCGACCCGCATGGCCATCCTGTCCGAACTGAATCTGTATCCGATCAAGTCCTGCGCCGGCATCGCGCTGCGCCAGGCGGTGCTGACGCGCCATGGCTTGATGGCCGACTCCATCTACGACCGCGAGTGGATGCTGGTCGACGCCGCCGGCAACTTCCTGACGCAGCGCGACTATCCGCGCATGGCGCTGATCGTGCCGCGCCTGAAGGCCGAGACGCTGGAGTTGCGCGCGCCCGGCATGCTGCGCCTGGAAATCGCCCTCGGCCTGCCCGATCCGCTGCTGGCGCCCACGTTGCAAGTGAAGGTGTGGGACGACGTGCTCAAGGCCTACGATTGCGACGCCACCACCGCCGCCTGGTTTTCCAACGCCGTCGGCGCGGCTTGCCGCCTGGTGCGCTTCCATCCCGATGCGCGCCGCCTGGCCAGCGCCAGATGGACCGGCGGCATCGAGGCGCCGACCCTGTTTTCCGACGGTTATCCGGTGCTGGTGGCCGGCCGCGCCTCGCTGGAAGACGTCAACCAGAGGCTGGCAAAGGCCGGCCGCGGCGCCATCCCGATGAACCGCTTCCGCCCCAACCTGGTCCTCGACGGCATCGGCCCCTTCGAGGAGGATTACGCCGCCTCGTACCGCCTCGGCGCCACCTTGCTGAAGCCCGTCAAGCCTTGCCCGCGCTGCCCGATACCGTCGGTCGACCAGGCCAGCGGCGTGGTCGGCCCCGATCCGCTCGAGCTGATGCAGGGCTACCGCAGCAAGCCGGAAGTCGGCGGCGCCGTCTGTTTCGGCATGAACAGCATCGTCGCCGAGGGCGGCGACGAGCGCTTGTACGTCGGCCAGGAAGTCGAAGTCGAACTGGCGTTCTAGAGGCCGCCGCTCAGGGACGGAAGGCCGCGCACCGCTAGGCCGCGGATTTCCCAAATAGGCCAGGTTGGCGTAATGTTCTACCTTGCGCGGAGCGAGACGGCCGCGCGCTTCAAGACGGCGCCTGGACAAGGATACCTATGATGCAAGATGCCGCAGCGACCACCCAGCCCCCCGACCTGGGCGCGGAAAACCAGGCCTTGCGCACGCAACTGGCCTATCTCCTGGAACAGGCCGAATTGAATCATTCGATCATGACGCGGCACCAGGCGTTCGACCTGGAAATCGTCGGCGCCAGCACCTTCCCCGAGCTGATCGGCACCATCTTCCGCATGCTGCCGGCGATCTCCGGACTGGAATGCGTAACCCTGAGTTTGCTCGACGAAGACGCCGACGTCCGCACCGTGATGGAGCGCCTGGGCGTGGATTTTTCCCTTTTCCCCAAGCTGATCTTCGTGCGCGACGAAGCGGAACTCGGCTTCGCGCCGCCCGGCCAGGACGGCCACGGCGCCGTGCCGCCGCGGCCCTTGCTGGGGCCCTTCGACCCGGCCGGGCACGACAGCCTGTTCGCCTCATCCGACGCCGGCCTGGGCAGCGTGGCCCTGGTGCCGCTGTTGCGCAATCGGCGCCTGATCGGCTGCCTCAACCTGGGCAGCGCCGACCCGGCCCGCTTCACGCCGGAACTGGGCACCGACTTCATCGAGCACATGGCGTCGATCATCGCCATCTGCCTGGAAAACGTGATCAGCAATGAAATGCTGAAATATATCGGCCTGACCGATGCGCTGACCGGGGTCTACAACCGGCGCTATATCGACCGCCGTCTGCTGGAAGAGATCGCGCGGGCGCGGCGCCAGGATTACCGCATTTCCTGCATGTACATCGACATCGACCACTTCAAGCACGTCAACGACAGTGTCGGCCACCAGGGCGGCGACGAGGTGCTGCGCGAAACGGCCGGCCGCATCAAGCGCGAGCTGCGCCTGTCCGACACGCTGGCGCGTTTCGGCGGCGAGGAATTCGTCGTGCTGCTGATCGACGCCGACCTGGCCAGCGCGGTCCAGGTGGCCGAGCGCATCCGCGCCGGCATCGCCGGCGACGAGTTTGTGCTGAGCGGCGGCATGAAGATCGGCGTCAGCGTGTCGATCGGCGTCGCCAGCCTGGGACCCTACGACCCGGATTGCCCGATAGCCGCCGTGGCGCAGCAATTGATCGCGCGCGCCGATGCGGCGCTGTACCGGGCCAAGAACGGCGGCCGCAACCAGGTGGTCAGCCTCAGTTAGAGGCCGTTTCAAAATGGGCGTGGCTAGGCGTAGCGACGAAGACAGTACGCTAGTACGGCAAGGAGCTGTAACGACGCTACGGTCATTTTAAACGGTCTCCTAGTCAGCGCAGCAGCAGGTTTTCGGCGCGCGCCACGGCGTCGGCGCCGCCGCGCACGATGACCACGTCGCCGGCCTGCAGCAGGGTGTCCGGCTGCAATTCCAGGCGGCCCTTGCCGCGGCGGATGGTCGTCACTTCGGCGCCGACGTCGAGCTGGTCCAGGCGCTTGCCGACCGCCGGCGCGCCGTCCGCCAGCGTCACCGAATGCAGGCGCACGAACAGGTGCTCGGGGTCGTCGCCGGCGTCGCTGGCGCCGTGGAAAAAGCCGCGCAGCGCCGCGTAGCGCTCGTCGCGCGCCGTCTGCACCCGGTGCACCACGCGCCGCAGCGGCACGCCCAGCATCACCAGCGCGTGCGAAGCCAGCATCAGGCTGCCCTCCAGCGCTTCCGGCACCACTTCGGCCGCGCCCGCCGCCTTCAGGGTATCCAGGTCGGTGTCGTCATGGCTGCGCACGATCACCGGCAGGGCCGGGGCCAGCTCGTGCACCAGGTGCAGCACCTTCAGCGCCGATGGCGTGTTGGCGTAGGTGATGACGACCGCGCTGGCGCGGTAGATGCCGGCGGCGACCAGGCTTTCGCGCCGCGCCGCGTCGCCGTAGGAGACGTTGGCGCCGGCCGTCTGCGCCTCGGTGACGCGTTCCGGGTCGAGATCGAGCGCGTAGTATTCAATCTTTTCCTCGGCCAGCAGGGTGGCCAGGCTCTGGCCGCTGCGGCCGAAGCCGGCGACGATGACGTGCTTCTGGGCCGACATGGTGCGCGCCGCGATCTTGGTCAGCGCCAGCGATTGCATCATCCATTCGTTGCGCACCAGTTTCAGCACCAGCACGTCGGACTTGGCGATGATGAAGGGCGCCACCAGCATCGACAGCACCATCGAGGCCAATACCACCTGGACGAGGAAGGAATCCATCAACTCGATGCCGCCGGCCAGGTTCAGCAGCACGAAGCCGAACTCGCCGGCCTGGGCCAGCGCCAGGCCGGTGCGCATGGCCACGCCGTCGCTGGCGCCGAAGAGTTTCGCCAGCAGGGCGATGAGGGCGAACTTCAAGGCCACCGGGACGCACAGCAGGATCAGCACCAGCCACCAGTTGTCCAGCACCACGCGCACATTGAGCATCATGCCGACGGTGATGAAAAACAGCCCGAGCAAGACGTCGCGGAAGGGCTTGATGTCTTCTTCCACCTGGTGCTTGTACTGGGTCTCGGAAATCAGCATACCGGCGACGAAGGCGCCCAGCGCCATCGACAGGCCGGCGCGCTCGGTGATCCAGGCCGCGCCCAGGGTGATCAGCAGCAGGTTCAGCATGAACAGCTCTTGCGAGCGGCGCTTGACGACGATGGCGAACCAGCCGCGCATCAATTTCTGGCCGATGAACAGCAGCAGCACCAGCACCAGCACCGCCTTGACGCCGGCCCAGGCCAGCGTTTCCAGCAGCGCCGTCGGGTTGCGCGCCAGCGCCGGGATCAGGATCAGCAGCGGCACCACGGCCAAGTCCTGGAACAGCAGGATGCCGATGATGCGCCGGCCATGCTCGCTTTCCAGTTCGAGCCGCTCGGCCAGCATTTTCGAGACGATGGCGGTGGACGACATGGCCAGCGCGCCGCCCAGCGCGAACGAAGCTTGCCAGCCGAGGTGGATGGAGGGCGGCAGCCAGTTCGCGATGAGCCAGCCGAACAGCATGGTGGCGACAATCGTCGTCAGCACCTGGGCCAGGCCGAGGCCGAAGACGATGTGGCGCATGGCCTTTAACTTGGGCAGCGAAAATTCCAGGCCGATGGAAAACATCAGGAAGACCACGCCGAATTCGGCCAGCGTCTTGCTGGCTTCGTTTTCCACCGCCAGGCCGATGGCGTGCGGACCGATCAGGATGCCGACGCTCAGGTAGCCCAGCATCGGCGGCAGGTGCATCATGCGGAACACGACCACGCCCAGTACCGCGCTGCCCAGCAAAAGGAGGGTCAGCTCAAGGGAAGAAAACATGGTGTTGACCCGTGTCGTGAGTGGAAATCGTTGTTTGTTTCGACTGGCAAGTTTTTTGCTTTCCCAATTCGGCTATACTTTCGGCATGAGTGTAACCCATGAAAAAACAATGCTGAAAGCTTTTGATGCTTTTGATGTAAATGATGCCAAGGCGGGAGCCCAGGCCGCCGATGCCGTTGACGGTACCGCCAGCCGCGCCCTGAGGCTGGCGCGCGAAACGCTGCGCATCGAAGCCGAGGCCATCTTCGCCCTGCATGCGCGCCTGGAAACCGACACCAGCGTCGGCCGCGCCATCGCCCTGTTGTTGGCGTGCAAGGGCCGCGTGGTGGTCTCCGGCATCGGCAAATCCGGCCACATCGCCCGCAAGATCGCCGCCACCCTGGCGTCGACCGGCACGCCGGCCCTGTTCGTCCATCCCGCCGAAGCGGCCCACGGCGACCTCGGCATGGTGACGCCGGACGATGTCTTTATCGCCATATCGTATTCCGGCGAATCGGCCGAACTGCTGGCTATCTTGCCGATCGTCAAGCGCATGGGCGCCGACCTGATTTCGATGACCGGCAAGCCCAATTCCAGCCTGGCGCAACTGGCCGACGTCCATCTCGACGTTTCCGTGGCCAAGGAAGCCTGCACGATGAACCTGGCGCCGACCGCCAGCACCACCGTCACGCTGGCCCTGGGCGATGCGCTGGCCGTGGCCCTGCTCGACCTGCGCGGCTTCAAGGAAGACGATTTCGCCCGTTCCCATCCGGGCGGCGCGCTGGGCCGGCGCCTGCTGACGCGGGTGCGCGACGTCATGCGCAGCGGCGACGCCGTGCCGGCCGTCGCTCTCGACGTCGCGCTCACCGACGCGCTGGTGGAAATTACCCGCAAGGGCATGGGCATGACGGCCATCGTCGACGCCGAAGGGCGGCCGCTGGGCGTGTTCACCGACGGCGACTTGCGGCGCATGCTGGGCGAGGTGCGCGATTTCACGCAGGTGCGGATTCGCGACGTCATGCACGCCAACCCGCGCCAGGTCGGCCCGGACCAGTTGGCGGTCGATGCGGTGGCGGTGATGGAGGAATTCCGCATCAACCAGATGCTGGTGGTCGACGCCGACGGCAAATTGGCCGGCGCGCTGCACATCCACGACCTGACCCGGGCCAAGGTGATTTGATGGCCGCTACGGACAATAGCCGGCGCCGCGAAGAAGCGCTGCGCCGCGCGGCCAAGGTAAGGCTGATGATTTTCGACGTGGACGGTGTGCTCACCGACGGCGCCATGGAATACGGCCCGGACGGCGAGGCGATGAAGACTTTCAACGTCCACGACGGCCTCGGCATCCTGCTGCTGCTGCAGTCCGGCGTGCAGACCGCCATCATCAGCGCGCGCAATTCGCCCATCGTCACGCGCCGCGCGCAAGACTTGCGCATCACCCACGTGTTGCAGGGCGCGCACGACAAGCGCCTGCCCTTCGCCCAATTGCTGGCCGATACAGGCCTGACGGCGGAGCAGTGCGGCTTCATCGGCGACGACGTGATCGATTTGCCGATACTCACGCGCGCCGGTTTCGCCGCCAGCGTGCCGAACGGCCGCGCCGAGGTGCACGCCCGCGTGCATCACGTCACCGAGGCCGGCGGCGGCCGTGGCGCGGTGCGCGAGGTGTGCGAGTTCATCCTGCGCGCCCAGGGCAATTACGACAGCGTCATGGCGCAGTTCCTGGCCTGAGCATGGTGATGACCCGCCCCCCACATTTTTCACCGGCGAGCCCGCATGCGTAAGCCAAGAACCGCCCACCTGTGGCGCCTGATGTTCACCATCCTGGCGCTGACC
The DNA here is from genome assembly GCA_036009485.1 of Janthinobacterium sp. GTDB lineage: Bacteria > Pseudomonadota > Gammaproteobacteria > Burkholderiales > Burkholderiaceae_D > Janthinobacterium. The sequence goes on along the minus strand of DASYLQ010000697.1, from coordinate 11,207 downwards.
TTCCTCGCCCTCGGCAGCTTCTGGCTGATGCAGGTGATGAACCAGGGCCGGAATGGCGCCCCGTCCGACCCGCGCCGCAACGAGCCTGATTATTTCGTCAATAATTTCAGCTTCGTGCGCATGGCGAAGACGGGCCAGCCGGCCTACATCGTGTCCGGCATCCTGCTGACGCACCGGCCGATCGACGATTCGGCCGATATCGACAAGCCCTTCATGCGCCAGCTGACGCCGGGCCAGCCGCCGCTTGACATGCATGCGACGCATGCCCATATATCGGATAACAATAGCCGCGTGCAGTTGAACGGCAATGTCATCATCGACCGCGTCGCCGGCGGCACGGTGCAAAACATGCGCCTGACCACCGAGGCGCTGACGGTATTCCCTGACAGTGAAGAAATGCAGACCGACTTGCCGGTCGTGATGACTCTCGGTAAATCCGTGATGACCGGCGTCGGCATGAAGGCCAATAACGGCACTGGCCGCATCGAGGTCATGCACAATGTACATATCACCTATCCACCGGTAAACGCTGAAAATAAACGCTGAAAATAAGCGCTGAAAATTAAAAAAACCCGGCATATCCAGAATTCGGAGCAAGACACAATGAAACATAAGAATAAAATCGCGCTGTTACTGCTGCTGGCCGCTGTCGGCTTCGGTTCGGCGTGGGCTGAAAAGGCCGACTCCGACAAACCCACCATCATCGAGGCCGACCACGGCCTGGGTGAAAACGTCAGCCAGGTGCGTACGCTGACCGGCAACGTGGTGCTGACCAAGGGGACCCTGATCATGAAGGCCGGCAAGGCGGTCGTGACGGAAGATCCGGAAGGTTATCAATTCGTTACTTTCTGGGCGGCGCCGGACACGCTGGCGAATTTCCGCCAAAAGCGCGACGGCGGTCCCGACCTGTGGATGGAGGGCCAGGCCGAACGCATCGAGTACAACAACAAGACCGAGATCGTGAAACTGTTCTCGAAAGCCAAGGTGACCCAGCTCGACGGCAAGCGCATCACCGACGAAGCCGACGGCCCCTTCATTTCCTACGACAGCCGCAAGGAAGTGTTCGCGCTGGAAAACACCACCACCGGGGAAAGCAAGCCGGGCGGGGGCCGCGTCAAGATGGTGATCCAGCCGAGGACGCTCACGCCGGTGGCGCCTGCGCCTGCGCCTGCAACGGGCGGCGCCGCCGCGGCGCCGGCCAGGGGTGGGCGCAGGGGGGGGCAGTCCCCGACGGCCGCGCCGTCGGCGGCGACCCTGCCGTCCGGCACCCTGGCGCCGGCGCCGTCGGCCGTGCCGGTGCAAATGCCGCCGGCAACGACGCCGGATGCCGTCCCCGCCCCATCTCCCGCCGTGCCAGGAAAACAATAATGGCGCCCCCGGAATGCGGCAGCACCCTGATCGTCCGCGGGCTGCAAAAGAGCTATGGCAAGCGCCAGGTCGTGCACGACGTCTCGCTGCAGGTCGAATGCGGCGAAGTGGTCGGGCTGCTCGGGCCTAACGGTGCCGGCAAGACCACCTCCTTCTACATGATCGTCGGCCTGGTGCCGTCGGACGCCGGCAGCATCGACATCAGCGGCGTCGACATTTCGCGCCTGCCTATCCACCGCCGCGCCGCGCTGGGCCTGTCCTACCTGCCGCAGGAAGCGTCGGTATTCCGCAGGCTGACGGTGGAAGAGAATATCCGCGCCGTGCTGGAAATCCAGACCGTCGACGGCAAGGCGCTGAGCAAGGCCGAGATCAGGGAGCGCCTCGACACCCTGCTGGCCGACCTGCAGATTGAAAAGCTGCGCGAAAACCAGGCGCTGTCCTTGTCGGGCGGCGAGCGGCGCCGCGTCGAGATCGCGCGCGCGCTGGCCACCAATCCGCGCTTCGTGCTGCTCGACGAACCGTTCGCCGGGGTCGACCCGATCGCCGTGATCGAGATCCAGCGCATCGTCCGCTTCCTCAAGGAGCGCCAGATCGGCGTGCTGATCACCGACCACAATGTGCGCGAGACGCTGGGCATCTGCGACCGCGCCTACATCATCAACCAGGGCTCCGTGCTGGCCTCGGGCAGGCCCGACGACATCATCGCCGACGAGTCGGTGCGCCGGGTCTACCTGGGCGAACATTTCCGCATGTAAGCCGAGGAACGACGAACCATGCCAGTCCGAAGAATGTCAGCATTTTCCACGCCATGAAGCAATCCCTGCAACTGCGCACGTCGCAGCATCTGGCGCTGACCCCGCAATTGCAGCAGTCGATACGCCTGCTGCAATTGTCGACACTGGAGCTGCACCAGGAGCTGGAACAGCTGCTGACCGATAATCCGCTGCTCGAGCGCCTCGACGATCCGCTCGACCGTTCGCTGCGCCTGCTGGGCGACGGCGCCCTCAGCCCGGCCACGGCGCCGTCCGAAGGGCCGCCGCAGCCGCCGGCCCAGGACGCCCCGGCCAGCAATGCCGAAGCCGACCCCTTCGACGGCGCCGACGGCGAGAGTGCCAGCGACACCAGCGGCGCCGATGTCGACTGGACCGACAGCGGCCGCAGCAAGACGCCCGACGACGAGGATTCCCGGCCGCAACTGGAAGCCAGCCAGCGCACGCTGCGCGAGCACCTGATGGAACAGATGCGCGTCACCGTGCAGGAATTGCGCGACCGCGCCCTGGTCGAGCTGATCGTCGACGCCCTGGACGATAACGGCTACATCGAGGAGCCGCTGGAAGAGATCCACGCGCGCCTGCCGGCCGAGCTGGAGATCGACATCGAGGAATTGCAGACCGCCTTATCGTTATTGCAAAGTTTCGATCCTGCCGGCGTCGGCGCGCGCAATGCCGCCGAATGCCTGGCGCTGCAGATCAGGCGCTTGCCCAACATTGCCCTGGTGACGCGGCGCATGGCGCTGCTGATTGTCGAGCGCCACCTGGCCTGGTTCGCCCAGCGCGATTTCAACAAGCTGAAGAAGGCCCTCGATTGCGACGACGAAGACTTGCGCGAGGCGCAGGTGGTGATCCGCCTGTGTAATCCGCATCCCGGCGCCGTGTTCGCCTCCGACGTTTCCGACTATGTCGTGCCGGACGTGATCGTCAAGCGCGCGCGCAACGGCTGGCAGGTCAGCCTGAACCACGACGTCATGCCGCGCCTGCGCGTCAACGCCATGTACGCCAACCTGCTGAAGCAGGGAAAAGGCGAGGGCGCCATGGGCGCGCAACTGCAGGAAGCCAAGTGGCTGATCAAGAATATGCGCCAGCGTTTCGACACCATCCTGCGCGTGGCGCAGGCGATCGTCGAGCGGCAAAAGAATTTTTTCTCGCATGGCGCGGTGGCAATGAGACCCCTTGTGCTCCGTGAAATAGCTGATACACTGGGTTTACACGAGAGCACTATCTCTCGGGTAACAACTCAAAAATATATGCTGACCCCGCATGGCATGTTTGAGTTGAAATATTTCTTTGGTAGCCATGTCGCCACCGAAGCGGGGGGCGAAGCGTCATCGACGGCGATACGGGCACTCATCGTGCAATTGACAGGAGCTGAAGACCCGAAAAACCCTTTATCCGACAGTAAGATTGCAGACATGCTGGGGGAGCAAGGCATGGTGATTGCGCGACGTACTGTTGCCAAATACCGGGAAGCGTTGAAAATCCCGCCAGTCAGTCTGCGCAAGGCTTTGTAGCTTTCTTTTGGTTCCTCTGCGGATTGCGTCTGTCGACCCGCCGCACGAACCCGAAATTCTCTTGAGGAGTATGTGTATGAATCTCACCATCAGCGGACATCATCTTGACGTGACCCCGGCCATCCGTGAATACGTACAATCCAAACTCGAGCGCGTAAAGCGCCATTTCGACCAGGTGATCGACATCACCGTCATTCTGACCGTTGACAATCTTCCCGAAAAAGAAAAACGCCAAAAAGCTGAAATCAATTTGCGCATGTCCGGCAAAACCGTTTATGTGGAAAGCCTGGCGCAAGACCTGTATGCCGCCATCGACACCCTGATCGACAAGCTCGACCGGCAGGTGATGAAATACAAAACCAAAGTCAAGGACCATAGTCACGAGGCGATCAAGCATCTGCCCGACTCTTACGAAGCGGCTGCCGTCTAAGCCTGCCCCCTTTCCCCGACAATCAAGGGCGCGTTTTCCGCGCCCTTTTTTGCGCCCCGTGCTCTAGGCGTTAAAATAGCCATTCTTATATTTCCGGCTACTCCCAATGAGCGAACACGTCCGTACCAGTATCCGCAAGCGCACCGGCCACATCACGCTGGACCGGCCGCGCACGCTTAATTCCCTGTCGCTGGACATGGTGCGCGCCATCGCCGGCGCCCTGCTGGCCTGGCGCGACGACGCCGGCGTCGATGCGGTGGTCATCGCCAGCACTACCGACAAGGCCTTTTGCGCCGGCGGCGACATCCGCTTTTTCCACGAGGTCGGCACCCAGGGGCTACAGCAGGGCAGCGCGCTGCTGGAGGATTTTTTTACGGAAGAATACGCGCTCAACCACCTGATCCATTTTTATCCGAAACCGTATATCGCGCTGATGGATGGGGTGGTGATGGGCGGCGGCATGGGCATTTCCCAAGCGGGGCCGGAGGCGCGCCTGCGCGTCGTTACCGAGCGCACGAAAATGGCCATGCCGGAGGTGAACATTGGCCTGTTCCCGGATGTCGGCGGAAGTTATTTCCTGGCCCGCGCGCCGGGCAAGCTGGGCTTGTACCTGGGCTTGACCGGCTTGAACATCCGCGCCGCCGATGCGCTGTACCTGGACCTGGCCGACGTCTTCGTGCCGCAGGCGCAGATGGCGGCGCTGGCCGGCCTGATGGAAGAAACCTCCGGCGCCGGCCTGCCTGGCGCCGTCAAGGCCTTTGCCGCGCCTTTCCTGGCCCAGGCCGGGGCCAGCACGCTGCAAGCGGAACGCGCACGCATCGACCGCCATTTCGGCGCCGCCACGGTGGGCGACATCAAGCGCTCGCTGGCGGGCGACGACAGCGATTTCGCCAAAAAAGCGCTGGATGCGATGGAAAAACGCTCGCCGCTGCTGATGTGCGTGACCCTGGAATTGCTGGAACGCGGCGCGGCGCTCGACGTCGCCGGTTGCCTGCGCCTGGAGCGCAGCCTGGTGCGGCACAATTTCGAGCATGGCGAAGTGCTGGAAGGAATACGCGCGCTGGCGATCGACAAGGACAATGCGCCGCGCTGGTCGCCGCCGTCGCTGGCCGAGGTCACGCCGGAAATGGTCGCGCGCTTCTTCGCGCCGGTGTGGCCGGATTACGCCCACCCCCTGCGCCACCTCCAGGACATTCAGGATAAATGATTTATATTGTTTGGCCCAGGATCGTCTCGGCGCCCTAAGGTTGTTCGCGGTGGCGCAGGACGACACGCTCCGTCGGGCTGAAATATTGCGCCAGCCGTTCCGCCATGTACACCGAACGGTGCTGGCCGCCGGTGCAACCCAGCGCCACCGTCAGGTAGCTGCGGTTGTCGGTCTTGAACGAGGGCAGCCATTTTTCGATGAAATTGCGGATGTCGCCGAACAGCTCGACGGCGCTGGGCTGGGCGTCGAGAAAGGCGATCACCGGCGCGTCGCGTCCGGTCAGCGGGCGCAGCCCCAGGTCGTAATACGGGTTCGGCAGGGCCCGCACGTCGAAGACGAAATCGGCGTCCAGCGGCACGCCCAGCTTGAAGGCGAAGGATTCGAAGAACAGGGTCAGCGGCGCATGCGCGATCGCCACCAGTTCCTTGACCCACGCACGCAATTTGTTGGCGCTGAGTTCAGACGTGTCGATCACGTGGCCCAGTTGCTCGATGGCCGACAGGCGCTCGCGCTCTTCCATGATGCATTCGATCAGGGTGCGCCGCGCTGCCGGGTTGTGCCCGGGGCGGATTTCATGCGACAGCGGATGGCTGCGGCGGGTCTCGGAAAAGCGCGCCACCAGCGAGTGGGTGTTCGCGGTCAGGAACATCACCTTGACGTCATGGCCCTGGGCCTTGAGCTGGTTCACGTCGTGCGGCAAGCCGGCCAGCGACTCGGCGCTGCGCGCATCCACCGCCACCGCCAAGGCCGCGGTGCCTTCCTGGCACAGGGTCTGGACCAGGCTGGCCAGCAGCGCGGGCGGTAAATTATCGACGCAATAATAGCCCGCGTCCTCAAGCACATTGAGCGCGACCGATTTGCCGGAGCCGGAAATGCCGGTGATGATAACTATTCGCATGTTGACGATGATACCGTAAAGCAGCGCCTAATCTCCACTCATGGCCTGGCGCTGGTGGAGCAGGGATTTCGCGGGGCATGCCCCGCGCCTGCGCAACGGTGTGTCCTTGCAAGGATACACTCCGTAAAGCAGCGCCTAATCTCCACTCATGGCCTGGCGCTGCCGTTCCATGAATTCCTGCAGCGTATCGATGCCGCGCAGTTGCAGGATGGTGTTGCGCACCGCCGCTTCCAGCAGCACCGCGATGTTGCGGCCGGCCGCCACCGGGATCACCACTTTGCGGATCGGCAGTCCCAGCACGTCTTCGGTCGGGAAGTTGAACGGCAGGCGCTCGATCTCTTCTTCCAGCGCACTGCGGCGCACCAGGTGGACGATCAGCTTCAGGCGCATCTTGCGGCGCACCGCGGTTTCGCCAAAGATGGCCTTGATGTCGAGCAGGCCGAGGCCGCGCACTTCCAGCAGGTTTTGCAGCAGCGGCGGGCAGCGCCCTTCGATCATGTTCGGGGCGATGCGCGAAAACTCGACGGCGTCGTCGGCCACCAGGCCGTGGCTGCGCGAAATCAGCTCCAGGCCCAGCTCGCTCTTGCCGAGACCGGAATCGCCGGTGATCAGCACGCCCACGCCCAGCACGTCCATGAAGACGCCATGCATGATGATGCGTTGCGCCAGCTTTTTCGACAGGTAGACGCGCAGGAAGTCGATCACCTGGGCGGCCGGCAGCGGCGTCGAAAACAGCGGGATATTTTGTTCGTCGCAAATGGCCAGGATGTCGGGCGGCGTTTCCAGCCCTTGGGCGATGATCAGCGCGGGCGGGCCGCCGGCGATCAGCTCGCCGATGATGTGGCTGCGCGAATTCGTTTTGAGACGCTGGTAATAATTGATTTCCTGATGGCCGAAGACCTGGATGCGGCCCGGGTGGATCAGGTTCAAATGGCCGACCTGGTCGGCGGCGGAGACGGCGTCGCCCGAGATCAGGCGTTCGCCGCCGGGAAAACCGGCAAACCAGCCGAGTTGCAAAGTTTCGCGATTGTCATCGTAAAGGCGTTGAATCGTCAGCGGGGTTTGCAACATGAGCTTGTCTTCAGTCAGGAAAAATTCGGCACTTGCAGTTTAACCCGCCGTTTGCAGGCTGGGTTGCCAATTGACGATGCGCGCATGGACCGACTTCGGCTCCGGATCCGTGCTCAGCGCGGTACGCAAGGCGTCGTCCGAGAACATCTCGGCAATTTCCGACAAAATTTCCAGATGTTGCTGAGTGACGTGGTCTGGAATCAGCAAGAAAAACAAGAGGTTCACCGGCTTGCCGTCGGGCGATTCGAAGGGAATCGGCTCGGCCAGGCGGACGAAGGCGGCCAGCGGCGTCTTGAAGGTCTTCAAGCCCTTGATGCGGCCGTGCGGCACGGCGACGCCATGGCCGAGGCCGGTCGAGCCGAGGCGCTCGCGGGCGAACAGGTTGTCTGACACGGTGGAGCGGGCGATCCCGCAGTTATTCTCGAAAATCAGGCCGGCTTGTTCGAAGGCGCGTTTTTTGCTGGACACTTCAAGATCGAGCAAGACGTTTTCTAGAGAAAGTATTTTGCTAAGGTTGGTCATAACGCTAAGTGAGGTTGTGCGTCGCACAAGAGGGGACTTGCGAGCAGAATTATAGGCCTGTTTTTGCAGCTTGTAACATGAAATCTCATCCGTTGGCAGCTCCGTAACGCTGGCTTTGGCGGAGGAATAGTCTTACTGGAAATGCATGGGGTTCGGCAGTGCTTATTTCTTTTTTTAAACAAGGAGGCTCGCCGTTTTTTCCGGCGGCAGCGCGCCATTTTACCGATTTCCCCTGTTTTTTAGCGGGAAGTCCGATTGCTGTTGTTGAATTGTAAAGCAAATCAGGATATGCCGGCGCACCGCTGGTGCCGGCCGCGCAGTTTTCCGGTTTTCTTTTACTGGCGCGCGCAGCGCAGGTTGGGCGGCCGCTGTCCGGTGCTGAAGTTGCTGCGCCAGGGGTTGATGTCGAGTCCGCCGCGGCGCGTGTAGCGGGCATACACCGCCAGTTTTTGCGGGGCGCACTGGCGCAAGATGTCGACGAAGATGCGCTCGACGCATTGTTCGTGAAATTCGTTGTGCTCACGGAAACCGATCAAGTACCTGAGCAAGCCTTCCTGGTCGATTTGCGGTCCGGCGTAATGGATTTGCACGCTGGCCCAGTCCGGCTGGCCGGTGACCAGGCAATTCGATTTCAGCAGGTGCGAGACGAATTTCTCTTCCACCGGCGCTTCCTCGAATGCGGCCCTGAGCAGCAGCGGCGACGGCGCATACTGGTCGACCTCGATATCCAGGCGGTCCAGCAGCAAGCCGTCCAACTCGCCCATTTCCAGCGTTGTAAACGCTTCCTGCAAGGTCAGCGCGATGTGCACCGGCGCGCCGAAGCCGGCCGACAGGTCTTGCTGCAGCAAGGCTTTCAAGGCGTCCGGGTTGGCCAGGCGGGTCTGGTTGAAGGAGTTCAGGTACAGCTTGAACGATTTCGATTCGATGATGTTGGGCGAGTCCGACGACACCGTGATGCGGGCGATGGCCACTTGCGGCTTGCCGCGCAGGTTCAGCCACGAGATTTCATAGGCGTTCCAGATGTCGACGCCGAAAAACGGCAGCGTGCCCTGCAGTAGCAATTCGTCGCGCTTGCCCTGGCGCGGAATCGGGAACAGCAGTTCCGGCGCGTAATCGCTGCGGTAGGCGGAGCTTTTGCCCAGGGGCGAGAGGTCGGCGGTATTGGTCATGGTGGTTGAGGGGACTGAAAACGAGCTTGGCATGGTAGCGCAAAGCGGCCATTCATGCCGGATACCGCCAAGCTAAGTTCTCACAAAAACATCTTATAAACCGGATTCGCGCTTTCATCCCAGTAACGGTAACCGAGCGTGGTCAGGAATTGGCCGAACTGTTCCATCTCGTCCGGCGGCACTTGCAGGCCGATCAGGATGCGGCCGACGTCGCCGCCCTGGCTGCGGTAATGGCACAGCGAAATATTCCAGTTCGGCGCCATGCTGTCGAGGAAGCGCATCAGCGCGCCCGGACGTTCCGGGAACTCGAAGCGGTACAGCAACTCGTCCTGGGCCAGCGCGCTCTTGCCGCCGACCAGGTGGCGCAAGTGGGCCTTGGCCAATTCGTCGTGGGTCAGGTCCAGCGTCTTGAAATCGCTCTCTTCGAATTTGCGCGCCAGCACGCCGGACTCGCCGCGGTCGGCGATCTGGATGCCGACAAACACGTGGGCCTGCTTGGCGTCGCTGATGCGGTAGTTGAACTCGGTGACGTTGCGCGGTCCGACCAGGGTGCAAAAGCGCTTGAAGCTGCCGCGCTGCTCGGGCATCGTCACGGCGAACACGGCTTCGCGCGATTCACCCAGTTCGGCGCGCTCGGCCACAAAGCGCAGGCGGTCGAAATTCATGTTGGCACCGCAGGCGACGGTAACCAGGGTTTCGTTGCGCACCGGGTTTTTGGTCAGTTCGGCGCGTTCGATATACGCCTTGGCGCCGGCGATCGCCAGCGCGCCGGCCGGTTCCAGAATGCTGCGGGTATCCTGGAACACATCCTTGATGGCGGCGCAGATGGCGTCGGTATCGACGATGATGATGTCGTCGACATAATCCTGGGCCAGGCGGAAGGTTTCCTGGCCCACCAGGCGCACCGCGGTGCCGTCCGAAAACAGGCCGACGTCGGGCAGGGTGATGCGTTCGCCGGCCTTCAGGCTGCGCGCCATCGCATCCGAATCCAGGGTTTGCACGCCGATGATCTTGATGTCCGGGCGGATCTGCTTGACATAGGCGGCGACGCCGGCGATCAGGCCGCCGCCGCCGATGGCGACGAAAATCGCGTGGATCGGGCCGGCATGCTGGCGCAGGATTTCCATGCCGATGGTGCCCTGGCCGGCGATCACGTCGGGATCGTCGAAGGGGTGCACGAAGGTCAGCTTCTGTTCCTTTTCCAGCGTCAGCGCATGGTTGTAGGCATCGGTATAGGAATCGCCGAACAGGACGATCTCGACGTCGCCGCCGCCGCGCGCCTTGACGGCCTCGATCTTGACGGGCGGGGTGGTGGTCGGCATGACGATCAGCGCGCGGCAGCCGAGCCGGGCGGCGCACAGCGCCACGCCCTGGGCGTGGTTGCCGGCGGAGGCGCAAATCACGCCGCGCTTCAACTGGCCTTCGCTGAGGTGGGCCATCTTGTTATAGGCGCCGCGCACCTTGAAGCTGAACACATCCTGCGTGTCTTCGCGCTTGAAATAAATTTGGTTGCCGTAGCGCTGGGACAAGGTCGGCGCCAGTTCCAGCGGGGTTTCGCGGGCGACGTCGTAGACGCGCGCGGTCAGGATTTTTTTAAGGTAGTCGATCGTCATGGTCTGCAAACTAAATGGGTGCACGGGTCGCCGTGTCATTCCGGGCCAGGGGCGTCATGCCGCCTGGTGCTTGTTCATGCTGCAAGGTCTTGCTGCGCCGGCGGATAGCCGGGGACCAAGTCGGCAGAGGCGCGGCCGCCTGTGAGCGGGACGCCGATGTGTCTGCTGAGTACCGTGCTTGTGCGAAGGTTGTGCTTCATTATAATGGACACCTTTCCCCATCTTCAAAGAGTTCGATGATCGAATCGGCAATATCCTGGCTGCTGCACTTATTGGCGGCGCCGGAAGTGGGACTGACGTCGGTCTTCATCATCAGCTTCATCTCCGCGACCTTGCTGCCGCTCGGTTCCGAACCGGCGGTCTTCGCCGTGGTCAAAGCCAATGTCGCCCTGTTCTGGCCGGTGGTCCTGACGGCCACGGTCGGCAACACCCTGGGCGGCGCCGTCGATTACTGGATGGGTTACCGCGCCAAGGCAGCGTTCGCCAAGGAACGCGACAGCCGCTGGTTCCGCTGGCTGGGCCGCTACGGCGCCAAGACCATGCTGCTGGCCTGGCTGCCGGGCATAGGCGATCCGCTGTGCACGCTGGCCGGCTGGCTGAAACTGCCGTTCTGGTCCAGCCTGATGTACATGGCGATCGGCA
>DASYLQ010000696.1:0-7039 GCA_036009485.1 Janthinobacterium sp. | reverse complement strand
GCATCGTCTCGATGGCTTCCCTGCCATTCCCCGCCACCTGCACCAGGGCGCCCGCGTCCTCCAGCAATTCGCGGCCCACCTGCTGGCTGAACAGATTATCATCGACCAGCAGGATGGCGGCGCCCTTGATGACGTCGAGCGCGTCGGGCTGGATCAATTCCTCGCTGTCGCAGAGGAAGGCAATGCTCTTTTCCAGCCGCGCCGTGAACCAGAACGTGCTGCCCCGGCCAGGCTTGCTGTCGACGCCGACGCTGCCGCCCATCAGCTCGGCCAACTGCTTGCTGATCACCAGCCCCAGGCCGGTGCCGCCGTATTTGCGCGTCGTCGACGGGTCGGCCTGGTGGAAGGACTGGAACAGTTTCGACACTTCATCCTCGCTCATGCCGATGCCGGCATCCTCCACCTCGAAGCGCACCAGGGTCAGGTTGTCGCGCTCTTCCAGCGGCCGGGCGCGGATGAATATCTTGCCGTTCTCGGAAAACTTGATGGCGTTGCTGGTCAGGTTCAGCAGGATTTGCTCGAGCCGCAGCGGATCGCCGCGCAACTGCTGCGACAGGCCGGGCCAGATCTCGAACACCAGCGCCAGCCCCTTGGCGGCGGCGCCCTGGGCCAACTGGTCCGCCATATTCGCCAGCAGGCAGTCGAGGGCGAAGTCGACCACTTCCAGGTCCAGTTTGCCGGCCTCGATCTTGGAAAAGTCCAGGATGTCGTTGATGATGCCCAACAAGTGCTGGCCCGAATGGTAGATCTTTTGCAGGTAGTCGCGCTGACGGGGATCGGCCACCGACTTCAGCGCCAGGTGCGACATGCCGATAATGCTATTCATCGGCGTGCGGATTTCATGGCTCATATTCGACAGGAAATCGCTCTTGGCCCGATTGGCGGCGTCGGCCTGCTCCTTCAGCTTGTGCAATTCGGTAACGTCGGTGGACAGGCTGATCACGGCGCCGATCTCGCCGTCGTGCAGCAGCGGCACCTTTACCGTCCACAAATGATGCACGGCGCCGTGGCGGTCGGTATATTCCTCTTCCGTTGTCTGCCTGCACAGGTGGTCGAATGCCTGGCGGTCCAGGCTCCAGGCGGCGTCGGCGCGGCCGGCCGGCACCAGTTCCCGGTCCAGCTTGCCGATGATCTGCGCCACCGGGACGCCCATCACCTCGGCCATCTTCTTGTTGACATAGATGTAGCGCCGGTCATGGTCCTTCATGTAGACGTGGGCGTCGACGTTGTTGAGCACCGTGTCGAGCAGCACGCGCTGCTCGATCGCCTTGCGCCGCGACGCCCACAGCGTATAGAAATACGCATAGAACAGCATGGTGCCGGCAAAGCCGGTCAACAGCGCGATCCAGGGAAAATACAGGTCGAAACCGGTGTACAGGTCGGACTTGCGCGCCCTGAACTCCGCCTTCCACAGGCGGCCGTTGAAATCGATCGGCAGGACCAGGTTGAAGTACTGGTTTTTCAGGGAGGCCGGAATCACCTCCTCCACCATGCCATTGTCGTTGTACAGCAGGCGGTCGGTCTTTTCAATCACCAGGCGGCGCTTGTCCGGATCGGCGCTGCCGTCCGCATACAGGTGGAAATGCAGCGCCTTCACCGCCATTTCATCGAGCGCCGCCTGGACCAGCCTGGGGATGCTGAAGCGGATGCCGACCGAGCCCAGGTAGGCGGCGCGGCGGCTGCGCACATCGCTCAGCGGCATGCCCTTGCGGTACACCGGCAGGCGCAGGGCGAGCGCGATGTGGCGCGGCGGCCCCTGCACCAGGATGGGCTGGCCGGAGGCGCTGACCATGCCGGTGTCGCGCGCCGTGTCCAGCGCGTGGGCGACGACAGGGTTGGCGCCGATATCGACGCCGAACCTGTCCATCAGCTCATCCATCGGCTCCAGATAGGTCAGCACCGTGTATTGCGGCCGGCGCCCGGGCGGCTTGATGGCGAAGGATGGATAGCCGTCCGGCGCCAGGCTGGAATCCAGGCGCACGGAGGCGACAAAGGCGTCGCGCTGCGCATCGCTGACGGCGGCCGCAAAGCTCACGGCTTCGACGGCCGGAAAATACTGCGCCAGGTCGAGGCCCCGGACATAGTCGTGGAATTCATCGCGGGTCAGCAGGTCGGTAGTGCTGAACAGCGCAGCCAGGCCGCGCACCAGGTCGGAATAAGACTTGACCCGCGCGGACACGCTCGACTGGGCGCTGCGCGAAATGGATTCAAAGCGTTGCCGGGCATCGTCTTCGACGGTCTTGGCGGCGGCCGCAAACAGGGTGCAGCCGATGGCCAGCGCCAACGACGCCCCGGCCGTCCACAACAAGGTTTTCGAATTCATCCAGCTTTTGCCGATATGCCCCACCAAGTGACCCAATATGCGCATGATCCCCTTATCGAATTGATGCCAAGTACCCATTTTCCGATTGAGTACGTAGTGGCAGCCACGCCCTTGCGCCAATCAGCTTACGCCGTAAGAATTATTGCATTTCAACAGGATACTATTAATGCGGCCGCCAAACCACAACTACCTGATTTTACGCAAGCTCACTCCACGCCTGGCCATTCCGTGCCCGATAACAATGGAACTTATACAATAAAGCGATGTCGAATTACCAAGAGCACATTCTAGCAGGGAGCCCTTGGTGTTCACCGTCGCAGCCTGTTCGCAAGCAGCAAAGGCCGTGGTTTGCATCCTGGCGGCGCTGGCCATGGCGGACAGCCTGGCGTCAGAGCACAGCGAATTCGACGCCTATCTGCTGGCGCCCTACCGGGCGGCGCCAGCCGGGCCGGCATCCGCCGCCCGCACTTTCACCCTGTACTTTGCCTACCCCGAGGTCAGCCGGGAACAGGCCGTCGCCTGGCAGCTCGATCTGCTGAGTCCATTCGGAAAGACCGTGCGGCACTGGTCGGGGGCGCGGCGCCTGTTCGAGCATCCGCTCACGCTGAACATCCAATGGGATGGCCGCATCAAGGGCCGCCTGCCGCCGGCCGGGAACTATCGGCTGCGCTTGCGCGCCACGGCCCGGGACGCCGGGCCGTCCGCCGAGCCGAAGCCGGCGCGGCGGAAGCCGGGGCGGCATGCCGGGGAATTGCCGGCCGATCCAGACCGGCAAGCCGTCTTGATCGAACAGCAATGGGATATCGGCGTCGGCCCGGCCTCGCCATCCGCCATACCGGCCTTCCAGCCGCTGCCGGGCAGGGTGACGGCGGCCGCCGCAGGCAACGGACCGGAGCCGCCGGCCGCGGCATTGGCCGCCGCGGCATCGGCCGCCGACCTTCCCTACACGGTTTACTACGGCAACTTGCACAGCCACAGCAATCACAGCGACGGCGGCGGCGCCCTCGCCACCTGCCATGGGGCCCAAGCGCCGCAGCACGGCGCCTACGGGCCGGCCGACGCCTACGCCTACGCCCTCGGCCACGGCCTCGATTTCCTTGTCACGTCCGAACACAACCACCTGTACGACGGTTCCGACGGCACGGATGCGTTAGCCGACCCGGCCGCGGCGAAGGCGCTATACCATTCCGGCCTGGCGGCGGCGCAAGCATTCAACGCCGCCCATGAGGATTTTCTCGCCGTGTATGGCGACGAATGGGGCGTCATCAAGCGCGGCGGCCACCTCAACATCTTCAATGGCGCCGAGTTGCCGGGCTGGGAATACAACGCCGAGCATGCATTGCTGGCGGACGTGCTGACGCCCAAGGGCGACTATGCCGCGCTGTACACGCTGATGCGCGAGCGTGGCTGGCTGGGCCAGTTCAACCATCCGGCGCCAAACGGCCAGTTTCGCGCTGCGAATGCCGACCTCGGCTATACGGCCGACGGCGACCAGGTCATGGCCCTGTGCGAAGTCATGAACAGCGCGGCTTTTTCCAGCAATACCAGCGAAACGGAAGTCCACCGCAGCAATTACGAGGCGGCTTGCAACAAGGCGCTGGAAGCCGGCTACCACCTGGCCTTCAGCAGCGACCAGGACAATCACTGCGCCAACTGGGGCGCTTCCTATGGCAACCGCACCGGCTTGCTGATTCCCCAAGGCATGCCGCTGACGCCAGCCAGTTTGATCCAGGCGATCCGGGCGCGGCGCCTGTTCGCCACGATGGATAAACATGGACAACTGGTGCTGACGGCGAATGGCCACCTGATGGGCGAACGCTTCGGCAACAGCGGCCCGCTCAGGCTGACTGTCCATTTCGCCAACACCGCCGGACGGCGCGCTGCCTCGCTGAGCCTGATGGAAGGCGTGCCCGGCCGCAACGGCACGGTCAGCCTGTTGTCGAGTAGTGCAGACACGACAGTCACACCGGCCGCCGGCGCCCATTTCTACTATGCCAGGCTGGTCCAGGACGACGGCAACATCCTGTGGTCGGCCCCGCTGTGGGTCGACCAAGCGGCCGAGGCCGCCGTCCTGAACCTGCCCTGAATCTGCCCTGAATCTGCCCTGAACCTGGCGCGCGTCGCCCCAGCACTAGTGCTTAAATGCAATTCGTGTCACATTACGGTCATGGCGCCTGGTGACGCCAGGCTTTGCGAAGGATGGAGATGCGATCGTATCGAACACCGGCCGGCGACGGCATGCCGCGGCGGCTGGCGGGGGCGGGGACAGAGGCCAAGGCGGGCACCAGGGTGGAAGCCGATCCCTACCAATGGCTGGAGCAAATCACGTCGGAGAAAGCGCTGGCCTGGGTCAGGCAGCAAAACGCCCTGACCCAATTGGCGCTGGAAAACCAGGCCGGCTTCAGCGCGCTGGAAAAACGCCTGAAAACCGTGCTCAATTCGAGCGAGCGCATCCCCTTCATCACGCTGCATGGCGGGTTTTACTACAATTTCTGGCGCGACGCCGACCATGTGCGCGGCCAGTGGCGCCGCACCACGCCGACCCAGTACCAATTGCGCGCGCCGGTGTGGGAAACCGTCATCGACCTCGACCGCCTGTCCCGCGAAGAAAGCGAAAACTGGGTCTGGGCCGGCGCCAACTGCCTGTACCCGGGCGCCGAGCGGGCCCTGATCTCGCTGTCGCGCGGCGGCGGCGACGCCCATGTGGTGCGCGAATTCGACTTGCTCAGGCGCTGTTTCGTCAAGGATGGCTTCGTGCTGCCCGAAGCCAAGGGCAATGCCTCGTGGATCGATCTCGACACCCTCTTCGTCGCCAGCGATTTCGGCGCCGGCACGATGACCAGCGCCGGTTATCCGCGCATCGTCAAGGAATGGTCGCGCGGCACGCCGCTGGCCGAGGCGCGCCTGGTGTACCAGGCCAGGGGCGACGACCTCGGCGTCAGCGCCTGGCAAGATGTGACGCCCGGCCATGAAGCCCAGTTCATCGAACGCCAGATCGGTTTTTACAGCAGCGAGCTATTCCTGCGCGAGGGCGGCGCCCTGGTGCGCATCGCCAAGCCGGACGATGCCAACGCCTATGCGGTGCGCGGCCACCTGGTCATCGAACTGCGCTCGGACTGGACGGTGGCCGGCGCCGTCTACCCGCAAGGCGCACTGCTGGCGATAGCGTTGCGCCGCTTCCTGGCCGGCGAGCGCACTTTCGACGTCTTGTTCGAGCCCGGCCCGACGCGTTCGCTGGACGGCGTCAGCGCGACCCGCTCGGCCTTGCTGCTGAATGTGCTCGACAAGGTCAAAAACACCATCGTCGAGCTGCGCCACGACGGCCTGCGCTGGCAGCGCCGCGAAGTCGGCGCGCCGGCCTTCGGCACGCTGGACGTCAGCGCCGTCGACAGCATCGCTTCCGACCAGTATTTCCTGACAGTCAACGACTTCCTCCACCCGACCACGCTCTACCTGGGCCATGCCGGCGGCGACGCCCGCAGCACCCTGAAAGCCATGCCGGCCTTTTTCGACGCCAGCCCCTACACGGTGCTGCAGTACGAAGCGGCTTCGCTCGACGGCACCCTGGTGCCCTATTTCGTCGTCATGCGCAGGCAAGCCAGGCTGGACGGCAAGAATCCCTTGGTCCTCTACGGTTACGGCGGCTTTGAAGTCGCGATGAAACCGTTTTACAGCGGCGTGACGGGCCAGGCCTGGCTGGACCAGGGCGGCGTCTACGTGCTGGCGAACATACGCGGCGGCGGCGAATTCGGACCGCGCTGGCACCAGGCGGCGCTGAAGGAAAACCGCCAGCGCGCCTTCGACGACTTCATTGCCGTGGCGGAAGACTTGATCGCCCGCAAGCTGACCAGTCCGCGCCACCTCGGCATCATGGGCGGCAGCAACGGCGGCTTGCTGGTCGGCGCCGCGATGACCCAGCGGCCAGAACTGTTCAACGCCGTGGTTTGCCAGGTGCCGCTGCTGGATATGCGCCGCTACCACCGCCTGCTGGCCGGCGCTTCCTGGATGGGCGAATACGGCGACCCCGACGACCCGCGCCTCTGGGCCCATATCGCCAGATATTCCCCCTACCACAACGTCTTCAAGGACAAGGCTTATCCACGCGTGCTGTTCACCACCTCGACCCGCGACGACCGCGTCCATCCTGGCCATGCGCGCAAGATGGCGGCGCGCATGCAGGCCCAGGGCCACGATGTGTTGTATTGGGAAAACATGGAGGGCGGCCACGCCGGCGCCGCCGACAACGAGCAGCAAACCAGGATGTGGGCCCTGACCTATACCTTTTTGCTGAACCAACTGAAATAAAACGTGCGCTGATTTATTAACAAGTCAGGTAATATTTCCTAAACACACTTTAACAAGAGGTTTTTTGCGAAAGGCAAACCAGGCTTTTTGGCCATGCTGCATAGCCACAATTTTCCTTGACTACGTGTGGCACAGGAGTATCTTTTAGCCTCACGATCTTGTCCTTAAACCAACCGAGCGTCTGATCGAAGTGCTGATCCCCAAAGTCCTCCTCGTCAATGATGACCCGGCGAGCCTGTTCGCGCTAGAAAGCCTGTTG
The DNA here is from genome assembly GCA_036009485.1 of Janthinobacterium sp. Taxonomy (GTDB): domain Bacteria; phylum Pseudomonadota; class Gammaproteobacteria; order Burkholderiales; family Burkholderiaceae_D; genus Janthinobacterium. The sequence continues at coordinate 152 of DASYLQ010000696.1, read as the reverse complement.
ATGGGCACGGCGGAACAGCTCGCATACGAGCTGATCACTGCTGGATCGGGCAAGGAAGCCTTGCGCCAGGTGCTCAAGCACGACTTCGCAGTGATCTTGCTCGACGTCAGCATGCCCGGCATGGACGGTTTCGAGACGGCCGAGGCGATCCA
>DASYLQ010000695.1:0-6801 GCA_036009485.1 Janthinobacterium sp. | reverse complement strand
GGCCGACGTCGACGCCGCCTCGCTGACGCTGGTGTCGGAACTGGGCGACAAGGTGCAGGCGGCGGTGCTGAACGTGGTTCCGCCGCACCGCGCCGGCGCCATCGCGGTGCAAAGCGGCCTGGCCAACGCCAACCAGCGCTGGTGCGGGGTGGATTTCATGAGCTTCGAATCGACCCAGGCCAGGCATATCCATGTGCTGGGCGACGCGATCCAGGTGGCGCCGCTGATGCCGAAATCGGCGCACATGGCGAACCAGCACGCGAAGGTTTGCGCGGCGGCGGTAGTCGACTTGCTGAACGGCCGCGCGCCGGATGCGAAGCCGATGCTGACCAATACCTGCTACAGCTTCGTCTCCGACAAGGAAGTGATCCACGTCGCCTCGGTGCATGCGTATGACGCGGACAAGAAGACCATGCTGGTGGTGCCCGGCTCGGGCGGCCTGTCGGCGGCGCCGAGCGACCTGGAAGGGACTTATGCGCTGAGCTGGGCGAAAAATATCTGGGCGGATACGCTGGGTTAGCAAATTGTAAAATCAATAAAATTGGCCCGGCTTTACAAGCGTATTTGTTTTCAAACCATTTCAGCCTGTCCGGCCAGCCTGCGACGGGACCTCGAAAAACCTAGTGCGCAGCCCGGTCTCGCGTCATTTCCACACTGTCCACGAACGCTTCCCGGTCGACTGGCCGGATCTCCGTGCTCACCCACCACAAAGGCCGCAGGCCAGATTAAAAAAATGTAATGCAAATTTAGAAAACGGCAATGTAAATTCTATCCAAGTGTCACAAGGCTGTCATGAACGACCGGTATCGTCTTGCTTTTTCTCATCTTTATTCGAAAGATATTAAATGCAGAGCCTACACAGCCATCGCCGTTTTGGTCCAATCCTGCCGGTCAGTTTTGCCATCACCCTGTTAGCTTTCACCATCAATGGCGCATTCGCCGCAGACGCTGCCACGCCGCCGGCTACCGCCGACGCCACGAATCCGGCGACAGCCGGCACGACCGCCTCCGCTGATGCAGCCCCTGCTGTTCAAACCGTGGTCGTGGGCGCAACGCGCATTGCGGCCGGCTCGGCTCCTTCGCAGGGTTCCTTGACGGCCCACACGCCACAATCGGAAGTGAGCAACGAGTTCATTCGCCAGTTCATTTCGCCCGCCTCCGATTTCAGCCAGGCGATTCAAATGACCCCCGGCATGTTCAGCTACAGCCCGAACGGCGTCGGCATGGGCGACACGGCGAGCACCTTCCGCGGTTTGTCGAACGGCAATTACAACATGACTTTCGATGGCATTCCATTCCAGGATACCAACGGCGTCAGCCAGCATTCATGGGTTTTTTTCCCCAGCCCTTACCTCGGCGGCGCCGTGGTCGACCGCAGCCCCGGCACGGCCTCGACGATCGGCCCGGCCACCTTTAACGGCTCCGTGAACCTGTTGTCGCGCCCCCTCGAGCAAAACGAACGCGACACGGCCAAGGCCTCGTTTGGCAGCTGGAATACGCAGATCTACGACTACGAGCACGAAACCGGTCAATTCGGCGAAAACAATAATCAAAACTTACTGTTTACCGTACAAGACATGAAGTCGGATGGCTACCAGACCTTCAACGCCCAAAAGCGCGGCGATGCCTCGTTCAAGTATGAAAACAAGCTGACCGACAATACCGTGCTGACGGTATTCGCCCAGTATCTGAATTTGAAGAACAATACGCCGAGCATCAAGGGCCCGACGCGCGCCCAGGTCGCCCAGTTTGGCCCCGACTATCTGATGAGCGGCGACCCGACCCAGGCAAATTACTACGGCTACAATTTCTACAACATCACGACGGACTTTGAATACATCGATCTGGCCTCCAACCTGGGCAATGGCTGGAAGCTGGACGACAAGGTGTATACCTATAAGTATTGGAACAAGCAAAACTATAACGGCACCAAGATGCCGACCAGCCTGGCCAACACGGCTACCAACGACACGGCCGTGGATAAGTTGAATTCTTACCGGACCGACGGCAACTTGCTGCGCGTGAGCAAGGAGTCGTCCCTCGGCACCTTCCGTACCGGCCTCTGGACCGATTACGCGAACAGCTTCCGCTACCAGATTCCGTCGAATCCCCTGACCTGGCAAGACAGCGCCGTGCCTAACTTCAGCGAAACCTATCAAACGACGACGCTGCAGCCGTTCGCGGAATTCGAATTCAAGGTAACCCCGGACCTGACCATCACGCCGGGCGTCAAATACGCGTTCTACCATCAGCATTTCAATCACCTGGCCGATAACGGCGGTGCCGTCGGCAGTCTGGGCGGCGCCGCGAACATCGTCAATTCCGTGTCGTATAACGAAGTCTTGCCTTCGCTGGACGTGCATTACATGTTGCAGCCGAACTGGTCGGTGTATGCCCAATACGGCACGGGCGACCTGATCCCGCCCACCACCGTGTTCGACGTCAAGAATGCCTATGTCGCGACGCAACCGAAGGCGCAGCATTCCAAGACTTACCAAACGGGTACGGTGTGGAAGTCGGATCGCTACACCTTCGATGTCGACATCTATCACACCAAGCTCGACTCGGCCTATTCCTCGTCCCTGGACGCCTTCGGCAATACCATTTATTACCTCAACGGCTCGCAAATCACCCAGGGCGTCGAAGCCGAGAGCACGGTCGAGCTGGGCAGCGGTCTCAGCCTTTATGTGAACGGCACCTACGGCAGCGCCAAATACGATACGGGCATGTGGGTTGCCGGTGCGCCGAAGGATACGGAAACCCTGGGCTTGAACTACAAGCGGGCGGCCTGGGATATCGGCTGGTTCACCAAGCGCGTCGGCCAGACGTATAGCGACAATGGTGCCGTCCATCAGGCATTCACCATCAATCCCGTCACGGTGAGCAACCTGTTCGCCAATTATTCGTTCAGGACGCCGCATTCCTTCACGAAGCTCGTCAGGCTCCAGCTCGGCGTCAACAATCTGTTCAACAGCCAGAGCATCACCAGTGTCTTGAAGGGTGGCACGGCAACCAGTTCCAGCGCGAACCCGTCTTCACTCGACCAACTGCAACTGTTGCCTGCGCGCAGCTATTCCTTCACCCTCAGCGCAGATTTTTGATTGGTCGATCCAGGTTTACCTACACTCGCCATTGGGATAGCGCGTCTCTCCCAATGGCTGCTCATTGCTCAATACCGGAAATATCCCATGAAGAAAATAACCCTACCTTTGCTCTGCCTCGCCACGCTCGCCATGGGCTCTGCCCATGCGGCCGGTCCCATCTTCGTGTCCGCGGCGCAGACGCATTCCGAGCAGATTCTGATGACGCCGCCGGCATCCGACTCCGATATCACCAAGGCCGAGCTTGTCGAACTGCACCGACTTGAATCGGTTCGCACCCAGGAGCAGATTGAACAGGCGAAGGCCGACGACAAACTCGAAACCATGTTCATCTATAAGGACGTGCTGGGGGAAAAATTCAATTCCGTCAATCTGCCTGTGACCGCGGCATTTGCGGCGCGCGTGAAAAATGACGAAGGGTTTAATGCCAATCCGGCGAAAACGGCGTTTCATCGCATGCGTCCCTATAACCTCGATAAAACCCTGCATCCCGTCTGCAATACCAAGACCAAGGACGATTCCTATCCAAGCGGACACACGACGGCGGGTTACCTGGGCGCCCTGGTGCTGATCGAAATGGTGCCTGAAAAGCGCGACGCGATCCTTGCCCGCGCGGCCGAGTATGCGCATAACCGCCTGGTCTGCGGGGTTCACTATCCGAGCGATATCGAGGCCAGCAAGCTGGTCGCGTATTCGACACATGCGGTGATGGATAGCAACCCGCAGTTCCAGAAGGAGTTGGCTGCAGCCAAGGTTGAACTACGTCAAGCCCTCGGCTTGCCCGTCTCCGGCAACTGATTTCCCCATTCCAGGCGCCGCCCGATACCAGCAATCAATCGGGCGCGCTGGGGTTGATTGCGGCGGCTTCATGAGATTCGCGTCGAAGGCGGTGAGGCATACGCGAGTGCCATCCATCGGTATGCAAACTGCCCTTATATTCCATCCCCCCGACTAAGCTGACAAGAAACATGACTCCTCATCAATTCACCAGTAGTTCCGGCGCCGCTCGCTCGCGGCGCGCCAATTTCGTGCAATGGCTACGCAAGACGCATGGCTGGATCGGGCTATGGGGCGCCGGGCTGTTCCTGCTGTTCGGCGCGACGGCCATCTTGCTCAATCATCGGGCCGTCATGAAGATACCGGCCACCCAGGTCCAGGAATCGACGCTGCAATTGCCGGTGCCGCGGCCGGCCCCCGCCAACGCTCTTGCCATGTCCGCCTGGCTGCGGCAGCAACTGGCGCTCGGTTCTGCCGTCACACGCATCCACAGCGAACCATCGGCGCCCGCCGCATGGGGCGACAAGGCTGTGATGCAACCGGAGCACTGGTCGGCCACCTTCGCTTCACCGAAAACCAATGTCCAGATGGACTATTGGGTTGGGAATAATTTCGTCAGCGTCAAGCGTAACGAGAACAACCTGTTCGGCACCCTGAACAATCTGCACAAGGGCACCGGCGTCGGCGCGGGCTGGATCCTGCTGGTCGATACGCTTGCCGTCAGCCTCATCCTGCTGCCGCTCACCGGCGTCGTATTGTGGGCCATGGTGAACCGCCGCCGCATGGTTGGCACCGGCATCGCTGTCGTATCGATTGCATCAGCCATTTTGTTTGCGCTGCAGGCAATGTGAGCCCGCAAGCGGCGGCGTTCACTTTTCAAGGGATATCGCTACCGCGTGCCATATTGGAAATCATTTAAAAAATAAAAGGAAGCTGCTGTGTTGAAGAAATTACTTCCGGCCTTGCTGACGGCGTTTTTTGCCTTGCCCGCCGCCCATGCGGTCCAATTGCTGGCCGTCGGCAGCCTGGACGCCAAGCGCGGTGACTTGTCGGCCGCCACCGCCGCCCCCCTGGAAAATGGCGTGGCCGGCAACAGCCTGGGCGGTCTCGGTTCAGGTTTGGCCTACGCCGGCGGCAATACTTTCATTGCCGTTCCAGACCGCGGCCCGAATGCGATTGCATATAACCCATTGGTCGACCACACCAATTCCTACATTGCGCGTTTTCACACACTGAGCATGTCCATGACGGCGAACGCGTCCGGTTCCGGCTTGCCGTTCAAGCTGACGCCGACCTTGACCGCGACGACCTTGTTGTCGAGCCCGACCTCGCTTGCGTATGGCAGCGGCGCGCTCGGCACCGGCAATGGGCATACGCTGGGCAGCGGCATCCCGGCGCTGAATGATGCCGGTCACAATTATTTCACTGGCCGTTCGGACAATTTCGACCCAGCCAAGCCGAGCAGCAACCCGAACAATGGCCGTCTGGATATGGAAGCGGTGCGCGTCGCAAATGACGGCAAGAGCATTTTCGTGTCGGACGAGTACGGTCCTTACGTCTACCAGTTCGACCGCGCCAGCGGCAGCCGCATCGCCTCCTATGTCTTGCCGGCGAATCTGGCCGTACGCGTCCAAAGCGCCAGCGGCCATGCCGAGATTGCGGCCAATGCCAGCGGGCGCATCGCCAACAAGGGCATGGAAGGCTTGGCGCTCACGCCGGACGGCAAGACCCTGGTCGGCATCATGCAAGCCAACCTGGAGCAGGACAACAAAAAGGTTTTGCGCATCGTGAGCATCGATCTCGCCACCAAGGCGACTCATGAATATGCTTATCAGTTGAGCGGCGGTAAAGGCGTAAGCGAAATCGTGGCGCTCAACGATCATCAATTTCTGGTCGACGAGCGCGACGGCAAGGGCTTGGGCGACAATTCCGAGGCTGTCGTCAAGCAGCTCTTCATGGTCGACCTGAATGGCGCAAGCGATGTCAGCGATGCCATACGCCTGACGGCCGACTCGCCGGCGCTGAACAAATCCCTGTTCCTGGATTTGGTCGCCGTGCTCAAGGCCAACGGTTACAACGCCAGCCAGATTCCATCGAAAATCGAAGGCTTGGCCTTTGGCGCCGACGTCACGGTGAACGGTGTGCGTACGCATACTTTGTATGTGTCCAACGACAATGATTTCTTGGTCGGCGATAACCAGTTTTTCGTGTTTGGCGTGAACGATGCCGACTTGGCCAAGATCGGCGCGAGCTACACGCCGCAAGCGATCTCGGCCTCGCCTTGATGGGAGAGTTGGCCCGCCCTGCGTATAAGGGCGACGCCGATGGCGAAGTCGAAGTCGTGCGGCAGCGCCGCGCCGCTGCCGGCGAAGGCCTCGTCGGCGCTGCCCAGCAAGGCATGCCTGACCGGATGCGCCATGCCGCGGATGCCGAAGCCGGCCGGTTCGGGCATCGCGGCTGTGCTGGCGTCCGCCTCGCGGGCGTTGTTTTGCGCCTGCCAGAAGCGCTGCGCGGTGAACTCGTCGCCGGGCTGTTCGATGCGCGGCGCGGCAACGGTCTTGACGCCGGCGGCGCGCAGATACCAGGCCTGGGCATAGCCGAGGCCGGACAAGTTGTGCGCGCAGGCCGTGTGGGCGGCCGGGCGGATTGCCGCGCAGGACGGGATGACTTTAACCAGAGTTGCTGATGGGATATTGACTACAGTCAAGCAGATTGCATTGATGTGAAGGAGATTGAAGCGAGAAGAACAGCTGTCAGGAGTGCGCCCTTCGCCTTTGATCTGTCATAGAGTGTTGTGCGTATATATATATAGTCAAAGATACTCAAAGCTCGGGCCGATATCGACGAGGAAGGAGAGGCTTTATGGCTGACTTGTTATCGACGCCGGCCGCGCTAGCCGCCTGCCGCCGCTGCGACCTGTGGC
>DASYLQ010000694.1:0-8541 GCA_036009485.1 Janthinobacterium sp. | reverse complement strand
GCTTCGACATGTTCCAGAACTACAGCCACCGCGCCGAGGTGTTCGTCGCCGCCGTGCGCGAACTGGCTTTGGCGCGGGGACAGGATATCTGATGGCCCTCCAACTGCCTTTCCGCTTTTCCTCGCTGTTGGCGACGACGCCGATGGATAGCCACGCGCGCCAGTCGAAGATGATGGAGTACGACCAGCCGCTGGTCTGGACGGTGCTGCTGATGCTGTTGATGGGGATGGTGATGGTGTACTCGGCCTCGATTTCGCTGCCGGACTCGCCCAAGTTCGCCCACTATGCGCCGACCTATTTCCTGGCGCGCCAGGCGATCTTCATCTGCATTTCGCTGCTGGCCGGCCTGTTCGTCTTCCGCATCCCGGTCGCGACCTGGCAAAAGGTCGCGCCCTGGCTGTTCGGCGCCACGCTGGCGCTGCTGGTATTGGTGCTGGTGCCGGGCCTGGGCGTGATGGTCAACGGCGGGCGCCGCTGGCTGTCGCTGAGGGTGTTCAACCTGCAGCCCTCCGAAGCGATGAAGCTGGTGGCGGTGCTGTACGCGGCCGACTACACGGTGCGCAAGCAGGAATACATGCACAAGCTGACCAAGGGTTTCATGCCGATGGCGGCGGCGGTCGGCATGGTCGGCCTGCTGCTGCTGCTGGAGCCGGACCTGGGCGCCTTCGGCGTGATCGTCTGCATCGCCATGGGCATCCTGTTCCTGGGCGGGATCAATGCGATCTGGTTCGGCGGCATCGGCGCGATGCTGGTGATGATCTTCGTTTCCATCATCGCGCTGTCGAAGTTCCGCCGCGAGCGCTATTTCGCCTACCTCAACCCGTGGCAGGAAGACAATGCGCTGAACAAGGCTTACCAGCTGACGCATTCGCTGATCGCCTTCGGCCGCGGCGAGATCTTCGGCGTCGGCCTCGGCGGCAGCCTGGAAAAGCTGCACTACCTGCCGGAAGCGCACACCGACTTCCTGCTGGCGGTGATCGGCGAGGAACTGGGCCTGGCCGGCGTGCTGGTGGTGATCGGCATGTTTTACTGGATTATCAAGCGCGCCTTCGACATCGGCCGCCAGGCCATCGCCATCGACCAGACCTTCGCCGGCCTGACCGCGAAGGGCATCGGCATCTGGATCGGCGTGCAAACCTTTATCAATATGGGCGTCAACCTGGGCCTGCTGCCGACCAAGGGGCTGACCCTGCCTTTGATGAGTTATGGCGGCACCGGTGTACTCTTCAACTGTATCGGCCTGGCGATCCTGCTGCGCATCGATTACGAAAACCGGGTCCTGATGCGCGGCGGACGGGTATGAGGCAAACGGGGTATGAGGCTGAATCGATGAAACGATTGATGATCATGGCGGCAGGCACCGGCGGGCATATTTTCCCGGGGCTGGCGATCGCCCAGACCATGCGCGCGCGCGGCTGGGAAGTGAGCTGGCTGGGCACCACCCACGGCATGGAGCAGGAACTGGTGCCGAAAAACGGCATTGAAATGGATGCCATCGATTTCAGCGGCATGCGCGGCAAGGGCTTGAAACATATGCTGGGCGGCGCGCTGAAGATGGCCGCCGGCTTCGCCGCCTGCCTGCGCTTCATCGGCCGCCGCCGTCCCGACGTGGTGCTGGGCATGGGCGGTTACGTGACGGTGCCGGGCGGGATGATGGCGCGCCTGCGCGGCGTGCCGCTGGTGCTGGTCAACGCCGACGCCGCGCTGCTGTTGTCGAACAAGACGCTGGCGCCGCTGGCGCGGCGCGTCTGCTTCGGCTTCCCGGCCGATTTCGGCGGCGCGGCGAACAAGGCTGTCGTCACCGGCAATCCGGTGCGCAAGGAAATCCTGGCGATGGCGGAACCGGCGCTGCGCTTCGGCGGCCGCAGCGGCCCGCTGCGCATCCTGGTGGTCGGCGGCAGCCTGGGCGCCAAGGCGCTGAACGACAGCCTGCCGCCGGCGCTGGCGCTGATCGGCGCGGAAAAACGCCCGCTGGTGACCCACCAGTCGGGCAAAAAGAATATCGACGCCCTGCGCAGCGCGTATGCGCAAGCCGGCGTCGAGGCCAAGGTGGTCGACTTCATCGACGACATGGCGCAGGCATACGCGGCGGCCGACCTGGTGATCTGCCGCGCCGGCGCCATCACCGTATCGGAACTGACGGCGGCCGGCGTCGCCAGCGTGCTGGTGCCGCTGGTGGCGTCGACCACTTCGCACCAGCGCAACAATGCGCAGTGGATGGCGAAACAGCATGCGGCGATCCATATGCCGCAGACGGAAATGAACGCGCAGTCGCTGGCGGCCTTGCTGGAAACGCTGACCCGCGCCGCCTGCCAGACGATGGCGGCGGCGGCGCGCGGCGCCGGCAAGCGCGACGCCAACGACGCCATCGCCAATGTATTGGAAGCACTCGCATGAAGCCGAACATATGAAACACAAGGTCAAAAACATCCATTTCGTCGGCATCGGCGGCAGCGGCATGAGCGGCATCGCCGAGGTGCTGGTGAATCTCGGCTATAACGTTTCCGGCTCCGACCTGGGCAGCAACGCCGTGACCCAGCGCCTGCAAAGACTGGGCGCGACCGTCATGCAGGGCCACGCGGCGGAAAATATCGGCCGGGCCGACGCCGTCGTCACCTCGGGCGCCGTGCCGCAAGACAATCCGGAAGTGCTGGAAGCGCGCAGCCGCAAGATCCCTATCGTGCCGCGCGCCGTCATGCTGGGCGAATTGATGCGCCTGAAGCGCGGCATCGCCATCGCCGGCACGCACGGCAAGACCACCACCACCAGCCTGGTGGCCTCGGTGCTGGCCCAGGGCGGCCTGGACCCGACCTTCGTCATCGGCGGCAAATTGACCAGCGCCGGCGCCAACGCCAAGCTGGGCACCGGCGACTACCTGGTGGCCGAGGCCGACGAGTCGGACGCCTCCTTCCTGAACCTGGCGCCGATGATCGAGGTGATCACCAATATCGACGCCGACCACATGGACACCTATGAGCACGACTTCGAAAAGCTGAAGCAGGCCTTTGTCCATTTCACCCACCGCCTGCCGTTCTATGGCCGCGCCATGCTGTGCATCGACGACCCGCACGTGCGCGCCATCATCCCGCAGGTGACCAAGCCGATCACCACCTACGGCTTCCATGAAGACGCCGAAGTGCGCGCCGTGAACGCCCGCGCCGTCGGCGTCGAAATGCACTTCACGGTACTGCAGAAGAGTTATCCCGACCTCGACGTGGTGCTCAACCAGCCCGGTTTGCACAACGTGCAAAACGCCTGCTCGGCGATCGCCATCGCCCGCGAGATCGGCGTCGACGACAGCGCCACCCAGGCCGGCCTGGCCGGTTTCGCCGGCGTCGGCCGCCGCTTCACCCGCTACGGCGAGATCGCCATTCCAGGCGGCGGTACGGGTCAACAGGGCACTTTTGCCCTGGTCGACGATTTCGGCCACCACCCGGTCGAGACGGAAGTCACGCTGGCGGCCGCCCGCGCCGCCTATCCAGGCCGGCGCCTGGTGCTGGCCTTCCAGCCGCACCGCTACACCCGCACGCGCGACCTGTTCGAGGATTTCGTCAAGGTGCTGGGCAATGCCGACGTGCTGCTGCTGGCCGAAGTGTATGCCGCCGGCGAGGCGCCCATCGTCGCCGCCGACGGCCGTTCGCTGGCGCATGCGTTGCGCGCGCGCGGCAAGGTCGAGCCCATCTTCGTCGAAAACATCGACGACATGGCCGACACCATCCTCAGCGCCGCCCGCGACGGCGACGTCGTCATCACCATGGGGGCGGGCTCGATCAGCGGCGTTCCCCATCAACTCTCCGCAAAGGCATAACGTGAGCACCACCGTGAACCCACATTCCAGCGCCGGCACCCTGGCCGACGCGGCCTCTTTCGGCAAGGTCGGCGTCCTGTTCGGCGGCCGTTCCGCCGAGCGCGACATCTCCATCATGTCCGGCAGCGGCGTGCTGCAGGCGCTGCAAGGCAAGGGCATAGCCGCCCACGCCTTCGACCCGGGCCTGCGCAGCCTGGCCGAGCTGGAAGCGGAGCAATTCGACCGCGTCTTCATCGCGCTGCACGGCCGCTTCGGCGAAGACGGCAGCCTGCAGGGCGCGCTGGAACAACTCGGCATCCCCTACACCGGCAGCGGCGTGATGGCTTGCGCGATCGGCATGGACAAGGTCTATACCAAGATGATCTGGCTGATGCACGGCTTGCCGACGCCGAAATACGCGGTGCTGGACCCGTCCAGCGACCTGGCCCAGGCGGCGGCCGGGCTGGGCCTGCCGCTGATCGTCAAGCCGCCGCACGAGGGCTCGACCATCGGCATCACCAAGGTCAGCGAGGCGGCCGCCTTGCAGGCCGCCTACGACCTCGCCGCGCAGTTCGACGACGTTGTGCTGGCCGAGGAATTCGTCAGCGGCCGCGAGTTCACCGTGGCGGTGCTGGGCCAGGGCGCCGGCGCGCGCGCGCTGCCGCTGGTGGAGATCGTCGCCCCGGCCGGCAACTACGACTACCAGAATAAATATTTTACCGACGATACCCAATATTTTTGCCCGCCCGTGCTGGACCAGGCCACCAGCGGGGAAATCGAGCGCATCGCCGTGGAAGCCTATCGCGCCCTCGGCTGCGAGGGCTGGGGCCGGGTCGACGTGCTGCTGCGCGCGGCCGACAACCAGCCCTTCCTGCTCGAGGTGAATACCGCCCCGGGCATGACCGGCCATTCGCTGGTGCCGATGGCGGCGCGCGCGGTCGGCATCGCCTATGCAGACTTGTGCGTGGAAATCCTGCGCTCGGCGCGGCTGAAGATGCCGCAAGGGCGGAAATAAGATGTGGCAAGACGCCAAATCCCTGAATGCGACGGCCAACGGCATCTTTGCCCTGGTCTTGCTCGCATGCGTGGCGGCCGGCGTCTGGTGGCTGGCGCAGCGGCCGGTATTCACGCTGCGGACGATCCGCATCGAGAGCATGGACGCGGGCGGCTTGCGCCACGTGAACGAGCTGACCCTGCGCAGCGGCACGCTGGGCAAGATCAAGGGAAATTTTTTCACGGCGAACCTGGACTCGGTGCGCCAGGCCTTCGAGTCGGTGCCCTGGGTGCGGCGCGCGGCGGTGCGGCGCGAATGGCCGGACCAGCTGACCGTGGCGCTGGAAGAACACCAGGCGCTCGGCACCTGGGGCGAAGACGGCCGCCTGCTGTCGACCAGGGGCGACGTCTTCACCGCCAACCTGGCCGAGGCGGAGGAAGACCATCCGCTGCCGGAGTTTTCAGGGCCGGACGGCAGCGAGAAGGAAGTGCTGGAGCGCTACGGCGAATTGCGCAGCTGGTTCGCGGCCATCAAGCTGGAGCCGCAGGCGCTGGACCTGTCCAGCCGTTACGCCTGGACCGTGAAGCTGAACAATGGCCTCAGCGTGGCGCTGGGCCGGGAGCAAAGCAAGACCACGCTGAAGGAGCGGGTCGAGCGGCTGACCGGGATCTACCCGCAACTGGCGAGCCGGCTGCAGGACATCGACACGATCGACATGCGTTACCAGAATGGCCTGGCCTTGAGCGCGAAGGGACTGGCCATTCCGGCCGACGGCAAGAAGCCGGCGGCGCTCAAGCAAAAAACGACTAATTTGAAGCCAACCAAGCACATATAGAAGCGGGCGAAAGAGATGACAAAAGACGCTAAAAACCTGATCGTCGGTCTGGATATCGGCACCTCGAAAGTGGTGGCGGTGGTGGCCGAAGTGATGTCCGACGGGCGCCACGAAGTGATCGGGCTGGGTCAGCACGAATCGAAGGGATTGAAGAAAGGCGTGGTCGTCAATATCGAAGCCACCGTCGAATCGATCCAGCGCGCGCTCGAGGAGGCCGAACTGATGGCCGACTGCAAGATCCGCAACGTCTACGCCGGCATCGCCGGCAGCCATATCCGCAGCTTCAATTCGAGCGGCATGGTGGCCATCAAGGATAAGGAGGTGACCTCGACCGACGTGGCGCGCGTCATCGAAACGGCAAAGGCGGTCAACATCCCGACCGACCAGCAACTGCTGCACACGGTGCCGCAAGAGTTCATCGTCGACAGCCAGGAAGACGTGCGCGAACCGATCGGCATGAGCGGCATCCGCCTCGAAGTGAAGGTGCACATCGTCACCGGCGCCGTGTCGGCGGTGCAGAACATCGTCAAGTGCGTGCGCCGCTGCGGCCTGGAAGTGTCGGACCTGATCCTGCAGCCGATGGCCTCGGCCGACGCCGTGCTGACGCCGGACGAGAAGGAACTCGGCGTGGTCTTGATCGACATCGGCGGCGGCACCACCGACGTCGCCGTGTTTTCCGACGGCGCGATCCGCCATACGGCCGTGATCCCGATCGCCGGCGACCAGATCACCAACGACATCGCAATGGCGCTGCGCACGCCGACCTCGGAAGCCGAAGAGATCAAGATCCGCTACGGCGTCGCCAAGCAGGTGCTGGCCGACCCGGGCGAATCGCTCGAAGTGCCGGGCCTGGGCGACCGCGGCCCGCGCAACCTGTCGCGCCAGGCGCTGGCGGCGGTGATCGAGCCGCGCGTCGAGGAACTGTTCGCGATGGTGCACCAGGTGGTGCGCGAGTCCGGCTACGAGGGCGTGCTGTCGTCGGGCATCGTGCTGACCGGCGGCACGGCGATCATGCCGGGCATGGTCGAGATGGCCGAGGATATCTTCCTCAAGCCGGCCCGCCTCGGCACACCGGACTACCGCGGCCAGCTGGCCGACGTGGTGCGCAGCCCGCGCTACGCCACCGTGCTGGGGCTGCTGCTGGAAGCGAAAAAACAGTACCTGCGCGGGCACATCGTGACGCGCCAGGACGGTTCGGTGAAGGCGGTCTGGCAGCGCATGAAGGAATGGTTTTTAGGGAATTTTTAAGACGGTAAGCGCTTGGGCAGTAACGGCAGGAAAACTTAACTTGTTCAATTTGAATCATCCACACTAACCGCAGTTTTCAATCCCTAGGGATCATTCACATGATGCCTAGCGCTTGAAAACCGCATTCTGAATCAGGAGCACATCATGGAGTTTGATATGGTCGATAACGCAGCTTTAGGTACCGTCATCAAGGTCGTCGGCGTTGGCGGCGCGGGTGGCAACGCAGTGCAGCACATGATCAACAAGGGCATGTCGGGCGTCGAGTTCATCGCCGCCAACACCGACGCCCAGGCCCTGTCGACCTCGAAGGCCGACAATATCATCCAGATCGGCGACACCGGCCTGGGCGCCGGCATGAAGCCCGAAGTCGGCCGCAAGCTGGCCGAGGATTCGCGCGCCCGCATCGAAGACTCGCTGCGCGGCGCGCACATGGTCTTCATCGCCGCCGGCATGGGCGGCGGCACCGGCACCGGCGCCGCTCCCATCGTCGCAGAAATCGCCAAGCAACTGGGCGCGCTGACGGTGGCCGTGGTCTCCAAGCCGTTTTCCTACGAAGGCCAGAAGTGCATGGACATCGCCGACGAAGGCCTGGAGCAGTTGTCGGCCCATGTCGATTCGCTGATCATCATCCTGAATGAAAAACTGGAAGAGATCTATGAAGACGAAAGCATGCTGGAATGGATGCAGCACGCCGACGATGTGCTCAACAACGCGGTGGCCGGCATCGCCGAAATCATCAACGTGCCCGGCCATATCAACGTCGACTTCAACGACGTCAAGACCATCATGGGCGAGCAGGGCAAGGCCATGATGGGCACCGCCACCGCCTCCGGCGTCGACCGCGCCCGCCTGGCGGCCGAGCAAGCCGTCGCCTCGCCGCTGCTGGACGGCATCGACCTGTCCGGCGCGCGCGGCGTGCTGGTCAACGTCACCGCCAGCCGCGGCTTGAAGGGCAAGGAAATCAAGGAAGTCATGGCCGCCGTGCGCGCCTTCGCCGCGCCGGACGCCTCGATCGCCCAGGGCATCGCCTACGACGATTCGATGGGCGACGACATCCGCGTGACCGTGGTCGCGACGGGCCTGGGCCGCGCCAAGAAGCATGTCCAACTGGTGCCGCAGCAAATGCTGCGCACCGGCACCCACGGCCCGCTGACGCCGTCGGCGGCTATGGGCGGCGCCGGCGCGGCCGGCACCTCGGTCGGCATGGCGGTCCCGGCGCAAGCCTTCGACGGCATGAAGGCGCCAGCGGTCTGGCGCCGCGAATCGGCTTCCGAGCAGGTGCGCGCGATGGAGAAAAACGGCATGGAGACTTACGACATTCCCGCCTTCCTCCGGAAACAAGCCGACTGAAACGGATTTAGAAACGTCTGAATGAAGCGGAGCAGCGGCGCTTGCCGCTGCTCCGCTTCATTTTCAGCGTAAACGGGGAGACTCAGGCATACTGTCTGCCGTTGCTTTGAAACCCGCGTTACGCGCATATTTTTACGTTGGATAACCATAAAGGATTCGTTATGACGATCAAGATCGGCGACAACCTGCCGGAAGGCAAACTGCTGGAATTTATTGAAACCGAGACCGAGGGCTGCACGCTCGGACCGAACACCTTCAAGGTCGAAGACCTGGTCAAGGGCAAGACCATCGCCATCTTCGGCGTGCCCGGCGCCTTCACCCCGACTT
>DASYLQ010000693.1:0-5896 GCA_036009485.1 Janthinobacterium sp. | reverse complement strand
ACATCGCGCATCGGCACCAGCGCAAAGTCCGGCCGCGTCTCCAGGAAAGCCGCGACGATCGCTTCGTTTTCTTCATCCAGCAAGCTGCAGGTGGCATACACCAGCCGGCCGCCCACCTTCACCAGGCGCGCCGCGCCGTCGAGGATGGCCGCTTGTTTTACCTGCAGTTCATCGATGGCGCCCGGCTGTTGCCGCCATTTGACGTCGGGATTGCGGCGCAATGTGCCCAGGCCGCTGCATGGGGCGTCGACCAGCACGCGGTCGATCTTGCCGGCCAGGCGCTTGATCTTGGCGTCGCGCTCATGCGCGATCTGCACCGGATGCACATTCGACAAGCCGCTGCGGGCCAGCCGCGGCTTGAGCTTGGCCAGACGCTTTTCCGATACGTCGAAGGCGTACAGGCGGCCGGTGTTGCGCATCAGCGCGCCCAGGGCCAGGGTCTTGCCGCCGGCGCCGGCGCAAAAATCGACCACCATCTCGCCGCGCTTGGCGCCAAGGATCTGCGCCAGCACCTGGCTACCCTCGTCTTGCACTTCGATCGCGCCATCCTTGAACAAGGGCAGATTTTGCAGCGACGGTTTTTTCAGCACGCGCAAGCCCAGCGGCGCAAACGGCGTCGGGGTGGCCAGGATGGGCGCTTCGGCCAGCTTGGCCATGACCTCGTCGCGGTTGGCTTTCAGCGAATTGACGCGCAAATCCAGCGGCGCCGGTGCATTCAGCGCGTCCGCCAGCGCCATCGTTTCCGCTTCGCCGTATTGGGCGATTAATTTGTCGAACAACCACTTCGGCATGTTGGCGCGCATCGCCGGCGGCATCAGGTTGCGGTCGATCTGCGTGATGCGTGCGATCCATTCCGCTTCTTCTTCGCTCAGGCCGCCCAGCGCATCGGCGCCCAGCGCTTCGGCCAGGCCAAGGATGGTCAGGCGGCGCATGGTCGGGCCGCTGCCGCCTTCGGCAAAGTCGGTGAAGAAGGACTTGTTGCGCAACACCGCGTAAATGCCTTCGGCGACGGCGCCGCGCTCGCGCGAACCGAGGCGCGGATGGTCGCGGAAGTAGCGCGACAAGGTGGAGTCGGCGGGCGCGGTAAAACGCAGAATCTCGCGCAATACTTCTTCAGCATTGCCGAGTATCGCGGGTGGCAATCTCATTGTGATATTCCTGTGTGTATGAAGTTATTGGTCCATGCGGACAGCGTCTTGCGCCATGCTCAGTTCCCCGGCCAGGAAGCGGCGGATGGCGCGCGGGTACAGCAAGTGTTCCTGTTCCAGTACCCGCGCCGCCAGGCTGTCGCTGGTATCGCCCGGCAAGACCGGCACGGCGGCCTGGGCGACGATAGGCCCATGATCGAGCTCGGCGGTAACGAAATGCACCGTGGCGCCATGCTTGCTCGCGCCGCTGTCCAGCGCCCGCTGGTGCGTCGCCAGCCCGGGAAAGTCGGGCAACAGCGAGGGATGGATGTTCAGCATGCGCCCGGCGTAATGGGCGACGAATGCCGGCGTCAGTATGCGCAGGAAGCCGGCCAGCACCACCAGGTCGGGAGCATGGGTATCGATGGCCTCTTGCAGCGCGGCGTCGAAAGCGGCGCGGTCGGGATAATCCTTGCTGGGCACCACCGCCGTGGCGATGCCCTCGGCGGCGGCAAAGGCCAGGCCGGCGGCGTCGGCCCGGTTGCTGACGACGGCGGCGATCCTGGCCGGCCATCGCTCATCCCTGGCCGCGCGCACAACCGCCTGCATATTGCTGCCGCGGCCAGAAATCAGGATGACGATATTTTTCATAGCGCGCATTGTACCCGCTCGCGCTTGGCGGACCAAGAAACAGGCCATGAAGCGGGCCAGACTTTGTTGCAACGCAGCACGACTGGCGGCGCCTGAAAGTATCGTCCAGTCGCTGACGCGATCATTCGCGGCGGAAGGAAAAAGACGGCGGCCGGCGCCGCTGCGGCACTGCCGACGGCTGCGCCAGACGGACGATGGCTGGCTATTCGAACGAGTAAAAAACGCGGAACGGGACTTTTTTCTCGGCCCAGAAATCGGCGGCGTCGCGGAAGACGTCCAACAGGGTTTCACGCGCTTCCTTATCGAATTTTTGCGTATTCGGCAACTGCTCCAGCACCACCAGGAAACCCGGCTGCGGACCGGCCTTGAACATGGTCTCGGTCAGACTCTCACGCAATGCATCGAAATTTTTGCCAAAGTTTTTTGGGAATAGAAACGCTTCTGCAATGATGGCGAGCACTTGTTGTTTCGTTACGCCGGCTCCGCAATGCGCATATAAAAAGTGCTGGCCGAGACGGACAGCCTCGTCTTGTAATTCGGTCACACGGAACGCACGGATGGACTGGACAAGGTTGGGCGGCACGGTTATTAACAAACTCATTTTTCCCTCAAATCGACCTGTTATGTATGGATATGCTTTTACTATTGTTTTGTACCTGTTTTCTGTACCGGTCTAAGTAACACGGCAGACGGGTCAATGCGCCTGTCGTGGTTCGATATGCATTTTTCAGTGTAAATCTGATTCCCATACGCTTATTAGGGTAACGTGTTGTACTAAACGAATCAACACGTAAGTGATGCCAAACGTAAGATTTGTTAAAATCAGAAGGTTTGCAGGTCGTTTACGGTCTTTACCGCCCTTGGATCGCGATGAAAGTGGATGTTACAGCGTGGAATGGCGAATATGCCTGCTGTTACAATTTGTTGCCACGAGAATTCCTTTTGCTCAGGAAGCCGGATTACCATAGCGTCACGGTGCAAAAAAAGTGCCCCATCATAAAAGACATCCACATAACGAGGTACCAAAATGAACTTGCAAGCCAAATTGATTGTGTCTGCCCTCTGTTTTGGCGCACTGCCATTCGCCCAAGCCGCCGACTTTGAAGATTTCGGCAAGGTGTTGCGCGTGACGCCGCAAGTCGAACAAGTGAATCGTCCGCGCCAGGAGTGCCGCGACCAGACCGTACAAGTGCAGACCGCGCCGGACCGCAGCGCCGGCGGCTCCATCGTCGGCGGTATCGCCGGCGCCTTGCTGGGTAGCCAGGTGGGCGGCGGCTCTGGCCGCACCGTTGCGGCGGCGGCCGGAGCGATCACCGGCGCCGTCGTCGGCGACCGCCTCGACAACCAAAACAATGTCGGCACTGTGCAAAACCAGACCGTGCGCCAATGCCGCACCGTCGATCACTGGGAATCGCAAAACAATGGCTACCAGGTGAATTACGACTACCGCGGCCGTAACTACACGAGCATCATGTCCTATGATCCGGGCGAACGCATCCGCCTGCACGTCTCGGTCGAACCGGCCCAGCAATAAGCAGGCACCTGCTCCGGCACGGCCGGGGCGCCCAGCTGCGACAACTGCCGGTCAGGATTGACCGGCAGTTGTCGTTTTGGCGGATCCATGCGCCCGCCGGCCTGCCTCTCAAGCCCCGTTTCACTTGCTTTGCAGTAAGACATCGCAGGATAATAGATTTTCTCCTTCAGGCTGCGTCATGCTCATCAAACGAAAATCCATCGAACAGGAAGAATCTTCGCGACCGCCGCGCAAGCCCAGGTATGCCCCGGTGACGCTGTCGGAACAGGATGGCGTGCGCTACCTGCATTTCGGCACCGAATGGGTACAGGGTGCGATGCGCATCCGCAAGCCGGACTGGCTGGAACTCGAATACGCCCAGCAAATGATGGCCTGGATGCTGTTCATCGACGCACCGCGCCGCATCGCCCAACTGGGCCTGGGCACGGCCGCCCTGACCAAGTTTTGCTACCGCCAATTTCCTCAAGCCCAAGTGAGCGCGATCGAATTGAATCCCTCGGTGATCGCGATCTGCGCAGCCATGTTCAAGCTGCCGCCGAACGACGAACGCCTGCAGGTGCTGGAAATGGATGCGCTCGACTTCGTCAACGATGAAGCCAACCGCGACAGCCTGGATGTGCTGCAAGTCGATTTATACGACGCCACCGCGCGCGGCCCAGTGCTCGACAGCGCCGACTTTTACAGCGCCTGCGCGGCCTGCCTGGCGCCGCAAGGCATCATGACGGTGAATCTGTTCGGCGACCATCCGAGTTATACAAAAAACGTGAAGGCGATGAAATTTGCGTTCGACCAAGTGATTTGCCTGCCCGAAGTCCATGATGGGAATGTTGTGGCCATCGCTTTCAAGACCAGGCCGACGCTGGACTTCGAGGCGCTGGCGGTGCGCGCGGCGCAGATCGTCGCCGCCACCAAGCTGCCGGCCAAGACCTGGGTCAAGGGCTTGCAAGCGAGTATCCATAGTCTCTAGCATGCCGCGGCGCTTGTTCCATTCCCGCGACCAAGAAAGGCGCCGATGAAAAATTCGCCCCCCAAAGTACTCGACCTGCAACAGATTTTCACCTGGCTGCTGGCCGACGGCCTGGTCGAAAAAACCGGCGTCAAGGCCCATTACGCCCAAGCCCAGGGGATCCTGAAAAACACGGTCGGCGCGATGCATCCGCTGTGCGCGGTGGCCCATTGCAAGCTGCTGTCGGCCATGGCGCCGCACAAGCAACTGACGCTCGACGTCCTCAGTGCCTGGCTGGCCGGCCGCGTCGCCCTGCCCTTCATCCACATCGACCCGCTGAAGATCGACTTCACCAAGGTGGCCGACGTGATGACGGCCAGCTACGCGGCGCGCTTCAACATCTTGCCGGTCGAATTGACCGCCAGCACGCTGGTGATCGCCACCGCCGAACCGTTCGCGCTGGAATGGGAAAGCGAGATCGCCAAGGTTTCGCGCCGCAGCATCAAGCTGGTGATCGCCAATCCGCTCGACATTGCCCAGTATATTTCGCAGTTTTTCAGTCTGGCCAAGTCGATCAAGAACGCCAACAAGTCGACCGGCCAGGACCTGGCGCTGCGGAATAATTTCGAGCAATTGGTTGAGCTCGGCCGCAGCAACAAACAAGTCGACGCCAACGACCAGCACGTCATCAACATCGTCGACTGGCTGTGGCAGTACGCCTTCGAACAGCGCGCCTCCGACATCCATCTCGAGCCGAAACGCGAGTTCGGCTCGGTCCGTTTCCGCATCGACGGCATGCTGCACCAGGTCTATCAGGTGCCGGCCGTCGTGATGATCGCGATGACGGCGCGCATCAAGCTGCTCGGGCGCATGGACGTCATTGAAAAGCGCCGCCCTCAGGATGGCCGCATCAAGACGCGCACCGCCGGCGGCCAGGAAATCGAGCTGCGCCTGTCGACCTTGCCGACCGCCTTCGGCGAAAAGCTGGTGATGCGCATCTTCGACCCGGACGTGGTGGTCAAGACCCTGCCCGAACTGGGTTTCCCGCCCGACGACGCGGCGCGCTGGGATGCGCTGACCAGCCGGCCGCACGGCATCATCCTGGTGACGGGGCCTACCGGCTCGGGCAAGACCACCACGCTGTACACGACGCTGAAGGCGCTGGCGACGTCGGCGGTGAATGTCTGCACGGTGGAAGACCCGATTGAAATGGTCGAGCCGGCCTTCAACCAGATGCAGGTCCAGCCCGGCATCGACCTGTCCTTCGCCGACGGCGTGCGCGCGCTGATGCGGCAAGATCCCGACATCATCATGGTCGGCGAGATCCGCGACCTGGCCACGGCCGAGATGGCCATACAGGCGGCCTTGACGGGCCACCTGGTGCTCTCTACGCTGCACACCAATGACGCGCCCTCGGCCGTGATGCGCCTGCTGGAACTGGGCGTGCCGTATTACCTGCTGGAAGCGACGCTGATCGGCATCATGGCGCAGCGCCTGGTGCGCACACTATGCGCCCACTGCAAGGCGCCGGACGGCGAACTGGCCGATGACATCTGGAGCAGCTTGACCGAACGAACGGAGATTCCCAAGCCCAAGGCGATTTATCGGCCGGTCGGTTGCCCGGAATGCCGCCAAACC
>DASYLQ010000692.1:0-1968 GCA_036009485.1 Janthinobacterium sp. | reverse complement strand
GCCACCCACGGCCGCATCGACCAGGACGAGTAGTTTTTGTTGCCGATGACCAGGGTCAGGCCGGGCGCGCGGGCCGACGCCAGCGCTTGCGACAGGGTGGGATCGAGTTCGGTGGTTTGCATGCGTGGTCCGTGTTGACGTTAGAGGTGCTGGTGGTAAAGCTTAATCGGCGTTTTGCGGCGCCGGAATTTGCGGCACTCCCAGCGGGCTGCCCTGCAGGTCGGCCGCGGCGGCGCTGGCCTTCGGTCCGACCATGCCCAGGCGCGCCTTCAGCGATTGCGGCTTGTTGTCGAACAGTGCGGCGTAATAGGTGGCATTGGTCATCACGTTCTTGACGTAGGTGCGGGTCTCGGCGTACGGGATGATCTCGGCGAAGACGGCGCCTTCCATCGGCCGCGCCAGCGCGCCGCGCCAGGTGCGCAAGCGCCCCGGTCCGGCATTGTAGGCGGCGGTGGCCAGCACTTCGGAACCGTCCATCCCGCCCAGCACCATGTTCAGGTAGTTCGCTCCCAACAGGATGTTGGTGCGCACGTCGCTCAGCATATCCTGGACAAAATCGGTGAGGCCGATCTTCTTGGCCACCCAGCGCCCGGTCGACGGCATCACCTGCATCAGGCCGGACGCGCCGACGGGCGATTGCGCATCCATGATGAAACGCGATTCCTGGCGGATCAAGCCATACACCCAGGCCTTGTCCAGACCCAGCGTCTGCGTGGTCGGATGCATGATCTCGTTGTGCGGCGCCGGATAGCGCTGGGTGTAGTCGACTTCGACGCGGGTCTTTTCCGAGGTGCTGACCATGCGGTCGAGGATATTGTTCTGGCGCGCGAATTCGGCGGCGGCCAGGTACTGGCGCTCGGTCAGCTTGCGCAGCTCCCAGTTCCATTCGCGCGTGCCCTCGAAGCGCAGGCGCATGCCGAAGAATTTCAGCGCGCGCTGGAAGCCCGGGTTGGCGGCGATGACGGCAACTTCGGCGGCGCTGACCGGCTGGCCGGGCGGCGGGATCGTGATCATCCCCCCCAGCTCTTCCACAGACAGCAGGCCGTAGAAATTATTCTGGTCCGAGATGCTGCGGAACAGTTCCTGCGCCTCGCTGCCGGCACGGCCGCCCGCCTGCGCCTTCAGGGCGCGGCCCAGCCAGTAAGTCCAGGCCGGCTCGCTGCGCAGCGGCTCCGGCATGGCCTTGATGTCGGCCTTGACCAGCGCCCAGTTCTGGTCGCGCAGGGCGATGCGCGTCTTCCACTGCATCTGGTCGACCGACAGCGGCGCGCCATTCGATTTCCGCCAGTACTCGGCCGCTTCCGGCGCCAGCGCATACGAGGCTTGCAAGGCGATATACGCCCAGCCGATGGCCTGTTCCTGCGGCGTCAGTTTCGGCAGCGCCTTCCTGAACGCCAGCAAGGCCAGCCTGGTGCTGGTCCTGGCCATGCGCCCCACCGCCACCAGATAGGTTTCATGCTCGGCGCGGCCGCCGCCGACGCCCTTCGCCAGCGCGATCGCCGGCAGGTCGATGGCGCGGGCGATCTTTTGCTCGTCGCCGCCCAGCAGCGCGATGGCGCGGCGCGCCGGCCCGGTCGAATTGAACTCGCCGGCCAGGCGCACCTGCAACCACAGGTCGGCCGCGTCGAACTGGCCGCTCTGCGCCAGCGCCGTGATCAGGCTGCCGCAGGCTTCGCCATAGTTCGGCGGCGCCGTCAGCAGCGCGCGCGCCTCGGCCGCCACCTTCTGGCCCTTGAGCACGCGCGACAGCAGGGCGTAGCATTTGACCTGGGTGTCGTCGTTGAGGACGAACTGCGGATACTGCTCGTCGAAATTGGCCCAGTCGCGCCGCCGGCCCAGCTCCAGCAGCCAGTCATTGCGCAGGCGGTCGGCGATGGCGCTGCCGGCGTAGCGCTTGAAAAAATCGCGGAACTGATCGTCCGTCAGCTGCCTCAGGCGCGGTTTCAGCCGATAATAATCGACATAGGC
>DASYLQ010000691.1:0-1560 GCA_036009485.1 Janthinobacterium sp. | reverse complement strand
GCGCTGGCGGTTTGCTGCAGCGAACCGGCTTGCATCTCCGTGCGCGCCGACAGGTCCAGGTTGCCGACCGCAATTTCATGCGAGGCTGTATCGATAGCCTGCACCGCCGCCAGGATGGTGCGCAAGGTCTGGTTCAGGTTGACGATGGTCTGGTCCAGCATGCGCGAGGTGTCGGCGATTTCGTCGCGGCCGTCGTTGTGCCGGCCGGCCAGCAGGCTGCCCGACGCCAGTTCGACCACGACATCCGAAATGCCGCGTATCTCGCGCAACATCGCATTGCGCACGCGCAGCGTCACCAGCAGCGACAGGCCGATCGACAGCAGCACCAGCAGCGCCATGCTCCAGCCCAGCGTATGGAATTCCGCCTTGGCGCCGGCATGCGCGCGCTCGCTGAGGGTTTTTTCCAGCGCCGACAAGGCGGCCAGTTGTTCGTCAAGCTGGACAAACTGTTTCTCGGCCTTGGCCATGGAATTGGTGGCGATCGACTGGTCCACCTGCGCCAGTTCAATGGTCTCGGTGACCGACTTGCGATATGCGGCCAGGGCCAGCGCCGAGGCGTCGACCAGCTTGCGTTCGGCCGGATCGGACACCTTGGCCAGCGAGGCCAGCTGGGTTTCGATGACCTGGTGCCGGTTCTTGATTTGCAGGATCAGCGCCTCCAGCCGCGCCTGCGCAAAACTGCCGTTGATCCATGCCAGCAACTGGTAGATGTTGGCGTGGGCATATTTGGCTTCGCCCGAGACGTCGGCCGCCGCCTTGAGCCGGGCGGCGCGCACCTGCACCAGGTTTTCCATCGATGCGTTCTGCCCCA
This sequence comes from Janthinobacterium sp., assembly GCA_036009485.1. Classification (GTDB taxonomy): domain Bacteria; phylum Pseudomonadota; class Gammaproteobacteria; order Burkholderiales; family Burkholderiaceae_D; genus Janthinobacterium. The sequence continues at coordinate 749 of DASYLQ010000691.1, read as the reverse complement.
CCATGCCGTAATAGGCGCTGCCGGAAGTGACGACCAGCAAGACCAATACCAGCCCCGGCGCCAGCAAGAGCTTCGGTCCAATTCGTAATTTCTTCAGCATCATGAACTCCGCGAATGGCGATCGGGCCTGCCAGGTTTTGCCGCGCCGCGGGACGGCGCCGCGCCGCTATTTCCGGTAAATCCCCGCCTCCAGCACGACGTCCTCGACCCGCAGGATATAAGTGCTTTTCGGTTCGATCTTGCCGCTGGTGGGATTTTTATACTGGTAATCGACCCAGCCTTTGCCCTGTTTCGCCGCCAGCTCGATGATCTCGCGGCGATAGCGCTTGCCGTTGGCGTCCGGCACGTCGGTCAAGTCCTTGCCGACGATCGATTGGTTCACCGGATGCGCCAGCACGATGCCGGTCTTGATGTCGCGCATGTCCACATACAGCGGACCCTGGATGAAGTCGGGATCCTTGGCGGTGATCCTTTTCATCATTTCTTCCTTGCCATGACTCTTGATAAAGGCTGCGCCGCGTTCTGCCATGGCGATGGCGTCTTTTTCCGTCGGTTCCGTGCTGGCGCCAGCGCCGGCGGCAACGCCGGCGGCGAATAAGGAAAATAAACCACCTGTTAATAAGTGTTTCATGATGTTCCTTTGATAAGTAAGCCGAAAATCGAGGCCAGCCCTGCGCCAACCCAATGTGCAGGTCGTAATTTACGCTGCGGGGTAAGTGGGGTAATTGCGTTAGCGCAAGCTTGATACT
>DASYLQ010000690.1:0-5391 GCA_036009485.1 Janthinobacterium sp. | reverse complement strand
CCGGAAGGGTCGCCGGAAATGTCTGCGGCATGGGCAACCGCTAGAACTGTGCTCATGCTTGTGATCAGCCAGGTAATAGTACCGAGACGAATTGTTACCACTTGCATCGAAGGTCTACATCGAAGCTGTTCTTTTTGTTTTTTGTGTAAGTTACCTTGCAGGCAGAGACCCGATCATCGAGACGTTTGCCAAGTACCAGCGTATCGGATTTACCGTAATTGCACGCAACCCATATCCCCTTGTCCTCTTTCCCGACTGGGCGAATAGCTAGGTCCGTCCATTGGAGGGAGCCCTTTCCCTTCGCCGTTGGCACATCCTCGGGTGTCAAGAAGGCTAACTCTCTTGGTGGCCCCAAAGAGATATCAACTGAGTGGAGTGTCACCCGACTTCTGGCCGATGCCGTCCAACCTGTCGGTGCCTTGGGTGGGACTATCGATTCTGGGCCTAGTTCGGACGGACACTCGACTCGGTGCTCGGCCTGTGCCGGTGCAGCGACACAAATTGGCGCAAAGCCGATGCCGGCAGCAAGCAGTACAATCGAATAGCGTATTTTCTGCATTTTCATTTACTTAGTTACCTTCTTCGCCGCTGCTTTCTTCGCTGCCGCCTTCTTCACCACGACGAGGGCTTCGATGACAAAGTAGGCATCAGCGTTGTCACTTTCGTGCGGCCATGAGCCGTCTTTGCGAGGAGGCAGATTGAGCGCGGTGATGAGTCGCTTTTCGATGTTTCTCACAGGCCGATTTGGCTTGTCTTTCCACTGATCCACAACGTTAAACCCGCCCTTGTCCAACGACAGAAAGAAGGCGGCATGGTTGCCGCTGTCCGCGCTGAGATACCTGCCATTCCTGAATGTGGCTATGGCTGTGCCGGGGCGTATGTCCTTATTGTCGAGGACTTTCGCACCCGGCGTCCAGGTACTTGTGTGTGGCACGCCTGCGTATTTCTGGACCAGCGCGACACATTGGGTTGTCCCAACTTTTTCGTCACCAATGATGCTTTGGACGTTGGCATAAATGTAAGGCATCGAAGCGCTCCTCAGATGTGGGAATCCGGCAGACGGTGGAAACCGCGCACCGGTTCCTCAAAGTCAGATGATCTTGTTGGCGGACAAGTCCCAGCCACCCATTGTGTTGCCACCTACGCCGCCACCGATCTTCTGCTGACTGTATTTCCATTTCACTTTGGAGAACTTCAGGCTGACGCTTTCGGTCAAGATTTCGCCTGGATCGATGCCCGGACTCATGTGGCCGATCAGCACGTTTTCCAGCTCGATTTCGAAGTATTTGATCGGCTGGCCGTTACCGTCCGCACGCATGAACTCGAACTTTGCCTTCGGGATGGTTTTGCCCGCGACGCACGTTTGCATCAGGATCGGTGATGACAGGTCGGCGACTTTCTGAAACCTGATGTCATCGAGTTCGGCCCGTTCCGACGTGTGACCGCCACCCGTCGATGCTGTAGCACTCTTGGGCTGAATCATTCCCCAATGTACCGATGTGCATTCGATCCATTCCTTGTGCTTGTCATCCTGTGACTCGCCTTTTATACCGTCGATTTGTAGATATACGTCGATTGCCATGTGTGTCTCCGGTTCGGGGTTAGACTGCGTGAGCAATTGTTACCTGACGGGACAGAAAAGCGATTGCTTTGCGTCAAGCTTGCGCTTGAGATGGCGAGGCAATGCCTGCCAATGCCAAACAGCCTAGCAACGAGTGATTGCCAGACTGGCTAGTGTGGAAAAGTCGATATCGCGAAAAACCTCATCCTTGCAGTGATTGAAATTCGTCATGATTGATGACGTGCAAACCGAGTCTTGAAAGCATTGGACGAACGATCAACTCGAAGACGGCAACGGAAACGTCAAGTGCGTGGTTGGCCTGATCTGATCGACAAGTAGTTCCTTGGTGAATGATCTGGTTCCGTACCTTTTGAAGTGCAGTGCCGATATCTGGCTTGCTCACTACGGTTTTTCGAAGTTCCCTTAGGGATGTGCTTTCAGCCAGTCGCGTAGCGCATCGTTCATGCGTGTCTGCCAGCCATCGCCGGTAGCCTTGAACGCTTCGATGATATCGGCGTCGTAGCGGACCGTTATCGCTTTTTTCGGGTTCGCCGTCTTCGGGCGCCCCATTCGTACCAATTTCGCCGCGGCTGTGATAAATTCTTTTTTCGACACGATGCGCGTGCCTATCATCGGTGTGGCGTTGTCGAAAAACTCATCGCCGAACTCCGGCGCCTCGTCCGGATCAAGCCATTCTTTTCGAGTATCTGGCGATTTCGCGTTCGCTTGCTGGCGTCGAACTCGGTCTGCATTAACTTGTTGTAGTCACATAAAAGTGCGAATTTCAAGCAAGCGGTACGCACATGCGGTGCGCTGCCAACTTTGGCAATCCTGCTATGATTGCCTCGCGCGATGTCAAATAGTTATGGAATTTTACTGCCGCTGATTTGACACCGTTTAATATCGATATCGCGCAGTTCCCCGCTACGAAGCTGAACACCCGGCGCCTTTCCGGCCGCCGGCTCGCCGTGCGCGAACTTTCATTGCCGTTGAGAATAGTCATGCTTGCGATATTCCACTCAAGTAATCTTGCTTATCAGTTAGATGTGCCGTCAGGAAAGGAGAGGATTGTGGAGCCTGGATCAGACAGCGCGCCGGACAATGGCGCCATGAATACTGTGCCGGAGGCCCTGGCAGCGCCTGCGCGCACGCGGCAGGCGCTGCCGCCCAAGGGGTCTTGCTGGTATTGCGCCAAGCCGCTGGACAGCGTGCGCCGGTTTTGCGGCAAGGATTGCGCCGGCGCCTTTGACGAGGAAGCGCAGTTTACCCGCTGAGCGTCAAGCTGTTGCACCGACCCCGGCGCCGCTCTCTTTCCCGTTCATTCCCATTGGCGCTGCATCAGCGCCGCCAGCGCGCCGTCAAAGTCGAACTCATGCGCCGAGGCCGCCACTTGCTGGTACACCGTCACGCCCAGGCTGGCCGCCAGCACGGTGGCCGAGTTTTCCAGCAGATCGATGGCAGCGCCGTCGCCCTCGCGCAGATAAGCCGTCAGGCGCGTCAGCAAGCCGAGCGCGCCAGGATCCGCCGGTCTCCTGGCGCCTTCTTCCAGCGGCCTTATTGTGCTGTCGGGCAAGATGCGGTTGATGGTATTCAAGACCTTGTTCAATCCCAGGCCGAATTCCTGCAAGGGTAGGGCGGCCATCGGCGCCTGCGCCCGCAGCCCGGCTTCCAGCATTGCGGCCAGGCCGTGCAGGGCGGGCGCGCCTATCATGCCGGCCGCGCCCTTCAGCGTGTGCACCTTGATTTTCGCCGCCGGATAATTGTCGCCGCCGACGGCGTCCTGGACTTGTCGCAGGGCGCCGGCGTAGTCGTGCTTGAAGCGCCGCAGCAGCTTCAGGTAGAGTGCGCGGTCGCCCATGACGCGGTCAAGGCCATCCTCGACGTCCAGCACCAGGCGTTGCCTGCCTGCCCGGGCGTCGGCCTGATTCTCTTGCCCGGCGGAAGAAGTGGATGTTTTCATGGTTCGGCCAGCCTATTGCGTCGTGAACGACCAGTTGCGCGTGACGCTGACGCTGCTGACCGTGCCGGTGAAGCTGACGTCGTACGTGGTGCCCGCGCTCAGCACCGCCAGCGGAATGATGGCGGCGGCCGACAGCGGCGTGTCCGCGTCGGCGGCATTGGTGAGCAGGCGCACCGGCAAATCGCTGGCCGCGCCGTGCTGCCGCACCGTGAACGAAGTCACCGCGATGCTGCCGCTGATGTCGGCGTGCACGCTGATCGGATAGCCGACTTCATTTTGGTTCGGCACCGGATCGGGCGATTCGTTATCGCTGAAAAAATTCACCGGCACCTTGGTCTGGCCGGCGAATGGATACACGGCGATATTGCCCGATCCGACGCCGGGACCGTAGCCGTTGTTGGCGGCGAAGTCGTCGGTGAAATAGGTATAGCCTCCGGCGGTGGCGGCTGCGCCGGCGCCGCTTTCCTTGAACACCGGCTCGAAGATGACGAAGCGGTGATAGATCGCCGTGATCAAGCCTTCGGCCGCGGTGAAGCCGGAGCTGTCGGTGGTGGCCGAGATCACTTCGCCGTAGGCGTAGGAAGCGGCGCCGAAGACATAACCGGCGGTGGTGAACCGGTCCAGCAATGTGGCGCCGGTGAAGCCGGGATTGCCGGCGACCTCGGTATGGGTCACCACGTTGTTGGTTTTCTGGTAGTTCGAATGGGCCAGCGCGGCGGCGTCGATCAGGCTATTGCGCGTCAGGGCCGGCAGGCCGGCCTGGACGCGGCGGTAATTGATCCAGTTGAAGCCGTCGGTCGCCGTATCCCCGGTCTGCGCCGGCGCGCCCGGCTGTTGCTGCAGGCCGGTAGCGCTGGTGGTCGTGAGCGTCGTGGCCGCCGCCGTGGCAGTACTGCTGCTGTCCGTGGTGCCGCCACCGCCGCAAGCGGCCAGCAAGCCTGCCAACAGCCACGCAGGGGCCGACCGTTTCCAATGCCGCAGTGAGCTCATGCCTTACTCCCGATATAAAACAATAATCTTGATGCGCGTCGCATAACCTGAGCCATTGCGGCCAGACTGAAGAATCGATTCTAAGCTAATTCTGCTTGCTTGGGCGCACGGAGCGGAGCGCTTCCCGCGCGATTTTTCGCGTAGCCGCCGTCGTCGTGCGCGGTAAAATAGACAAGCTTGCGCGGGGCGCAAGCCGCCTCATGCCGCCCCCTATATTTTTGATTGCCGTCCTTTGAAGCCTCACCCTCACCCTCACCCTCACCCGCGCCTGCGGCGCGCCAAGTTTGCCCTGCCCAGTTTCATCACGCTGTTGTCGATCGCCTGCGGTTTTTCCAGCATCATCATCTCGGTCGACAATGCGCGCATCGGCGATCCGGCCGACTACCGGCTGGCCGCCGTGCTGTTGGTGCTGGCCGGCGTGTTCGATGCGCTCGACGGTTTTGTCGCGCGCGCCACCGGTACCGGTTCCGACTTCGGCATGCAGCTCGATTCGATCGCCGACATGATGAATTTCGGCTGCGCGCCGGCCGTGCTGTTGTACTGCTACGGCTTCGTGCAAATGGGGCCGCACGATCCGCTCTTGCTGCGGCTGGGCGGCATCGCCAGTTTTTTCTTTGTTGCCTGCGGCGCCTTGCGGCTGGCGCGTTTTAATGTGAATGTCGGCCGCACCGACCCGCGCTATTTCGTCGGCATGCCGATCACCGCCGGCGCCGCCTGTGTGGCCGCGGTGGTGGTGGCCTGGCCGGATTTCCTGATGTCGCCGCTGCAAGGCTATTTGTTGCTGGGCTTGCTGGTGGGGGTGGGGAGCCTGATGGTGTCGACCTTGCGCTTTCCCAGTTCGAAGCAAAAGATGGGGCTGGCTGCGGGCTTGGTGTTGCTC
>DASYLQ010000689.1:0-1732 GCA_036009485.1 Janthinobacterium sp. | reverse complement strand
ACTGAAAATGCATGATAGAAACTGAGAGGTGGCGCCGCAATGGGAGGCCGCAGCGCGCTTCCCCGGCTGCTTTAGTTGACCTTCTTTTTCAGCGCCGGCTTTTTGCCGGCGGACGCGGGCGCCGCTTTGGCCGCGGTCCCCGAAGATGGCTTGGCCAGGACCTCGGCCAGGCTGCGGGTACGCTGCTGCAGCTCGTTGCCTTCCCTGACCAGCTTGGAAAACACCCGGCCGCCCTCTTCCTGCGCCTTGACGAACGCGCCCAGGCCGCCCTGCCAGATCTGCTGCGCCGAGGTGCGCACCGCGCTGGCCAGTTTTTCCTCGTCGGTGGCCGGCGTCGTCTGTTTTTTCACCATCATCAGCTCCCTGGTTTTAGGAATGGATCCTTGAGGCTGGGTTAGAACCTGCAAATTACCACAGCAAAACTAGAGACGGGCCACTAATGCGGCCGGGCCGGGTGGCGGAATGGCGGGTTTCCAGGCGCGGCGGATCGGTCAGCAACCATTTGCGGTAGACTTTCTGGAACTGGCCGTCGCGCTTCAGCTCGCGCAACGCATCGTCCCAGGCCTTCGAAGTCGCCGCCGGCGTTCCCGCCGAAAACGCGAAATACACGTCGACGGAGCCGAGCGTGGTGACCAGCTCCACGTCCGAGGGCAGATACCCGTTGCGCTGCAGCGCGGACGGCACCACTTCGCTGCCTTCGACCCACAAGTCGAAACGGCGCATCAGCAACATATTCGCCGCGACTTCGGAATTGACCGTCGGGTCGACGTCGGTGTAGCCCTGCTTGTGCGCCAGCTCGGCGAAAATGCTGTTGCGGCGGGCGCCGATGCGCAATTGATGGATTTTGTCGCCCAGCGCCTGCAGCCTGGCCGCATCGCCATGGCGGGCATAGACCCCGGCCGTGGACGTGAACAGCGGACCGACAAAGGTGATCTTGCCGGCGCGCTCGCGCTGCGGCGTGCGCACCATCCCCAGCAGCAGCACGTTCGGGCCCTTCTCTTCCATCGCATATGCGCGCGCCCACGGCACCACCTGTATCGCATCGTGCCGCCCCAGGCGGCCCTGTATCAGCATCGCCACTTCCACCAGCATGCCGTCGGCATGGTCGCCGTCCTGGAAGGCCACCGGCGGAATGTCGGTGGCATAGATATTCAGCCCCTGCGGCGGCGCTGCGGCGGCTGGGGCGGCTGCCGCGGCCGCGGACGCCATAGCGCAAGCCAGCGCCAGCGCTGCCATCAGCGCGGCGCCGGCGCAGCCGCGCCGCCATCGCCGGCAGGCGCGCGCGTTCATGCCGCTACCTGCCCGTGCAGCAAGCCATGCAGGCGGAAGCCTTCGCGGATATTCTCGCGCAGCACCGCGCCCTTCCACGGCTTGGTGTAGAAGCGGTCGATGGCGCCGTGGTTGATGGCGGCCATGATCGGCGTCAGGTCGGCATAGGCCGAGAGCATGATGCGGAAGGTGTCCGGGCACAGGTTCTTGACCCGCTCCATGAACTCGGTGCCGCTCATCAGCGGCATGCACTGGTCGCACAGGATCACCTGCACCCGGTGCCGCGCCAGCAAGTCGAAGCCCTCGGCCGCGGTTTGCGCGGTCAGGATGCAGTAGCCGTCCTGCGCCAGGAAGTCCGACAGCACGTCGAGCATGAACACGTCGTCGTCGACGATCAGCAAGGTCTGCTGGTTGACCATCGCCTCGTCCACCGGCGGCGACAGGTACTTGCCTTCCTTGAGCA
>DASYLQ010000688.1:0-8990 GCA_036009485.1 Janthinobacterium sp. | reverse complement strand
CGACGATCTCAGCCTGTTCATCCGTTCCGCCGCCCTCGGCAGCTTTTCCAATGCCGCCCGCGAAACCGACCTGTTGCCCGGCCAGGTCAGTGCGGCGATCCAGCGCCTCGAACGCGAGCTCGACATCCGCCTGTTCGCCCGCTCCACGCGCAGCCTGCGCCTGACGCCGGAAGGCGCGGCTTATTTGCCGTATGCGCAGGAAGTGCTGGCCACGCTGCGCGAAGGCAGCGAAAGGCTGCGCCCGGAAAACGCCGAATTGCAGGGCAGCCTGCATGTGAGCGCGCCTCAAGACCTGGGCCGCAACGTGCTGCTGCCCTGGCTGACGGAATTTCGCCGCCAGCATCCGCGCCTGACCCTGCGCCTGTTCCTGTCCGACCAGATCAGCGACGTTTTCCGCGATCCGGTCGACGTGGCGATACGCTACGGCGAAATCGAGGACGCCAGTTTTGTCGCCCTGCCGCTGGCGCCGGACAACCGGCGCGTGCTGGTGGCCTCGGCGGATTACCTGCAACGGCATGGCCGGCCCGCATCGCTGGACGCGCTGGCCAGGCATGCCTGCCTGCTGTTCCAGCTGGACGGCAGGCTGTACGACAAATGGGTGTTTCCGGCAGCGGGCGGCAGCCGCAGGATCACGGTGTCGGGCCCGCTGGTCAGCGACAACGCCGACGTGGTGCGGCTGTGGGCGCTGGCGGGCGAAGGCATCGCCTATAAATCATGGCTGGATGTCAGCGCCGACGTCCAGGCCGGCCGTTTGCAACTGCTGCTGGAGCAGCATCCGGGCCAGGCGGCGCCGCTGCAGCTGGTCTGCCCCCACCGCAAGCAATTCTCCCCGGCGATCCGCCAGTTGCAGGCGCTGTTGCAGGCGCGCTGCGCCGTCGTCATGGCGGGGCTGGGCGCCAAGGCCACATCATCAACATCACCATCGACATCGCCATCGACATCAGGTCGATGGGCGGCTTCATCGACCGACGCCTGAAGCCGTTGCGGATTCAGGCGGCAACCGCCTTGTGCGCCTGCGCCAGCACCACCCGGTGCACGAAATGCAGCTTTTCCTGCACCGGCGACGACAGCTTGAACGGATAGGAATCGGGCGTGCCGATGCTGCGGTTCAAGCTGTTCAACACATAGGTCAGGGCGAACCAGTCGGCGATGATTTCATCGAAGGACTCGATCTTCAGCGGCGCCGCCGCGAGCACCATTTCCGGTTCGGCGCGCTTGGCCGGCTTCAGCGACAGGCCGCAGGCGTGCGCCGTTTCCAGCGTGTCGATCATATGCAGGTAATGGGCCCAGGTCTCGGCCCAGTCTTCCCATGGATGCGAGCTGGCGTAGTTGCTGATGAAACGCTGCTCCCAGCCGGCCGGCGCGCCGTTCTCGTAATGCCGCTTGAGGCTGTCGGCATAGTCCTGGCGCTCGTCGCCGAACAGCTCGCGATACGCACCTGTCCACTCGCTGCCGGCAATCAGGCGGTCGAAATAATAGTGTCCGCTTTCATGCCGGAAGTGGCCCAGCAAGGTGCGGTAGGGTTCATGCATCCGCTCGCGCGCGCGTTCGCGCTCGACCGGGTCGGCTTCGGCGATGTTCAGCGTGATCAAGCCGTCGGCATGGCCGGTCAGCACGGTTTTCTCGCTGACGCCGTCTTCCAGGAACTGGAAGGCCAGGCCGCGCGCCTCGTCCTCTTGCTTGGAGACCGGTTTCAGGTGCAGCGACCAGAGCGAATACAGCAGGCGGCGCTTGGCCGATTCCAGGCGCTGCCAGAACAAATGGTTCTTATCATTCGACTGCGAGGGAATGACGGCGGTCAGCCGGCAGGAAGCGCACAACGCTTGCGGGTCGTCGGCGGCCAGCATCCAGTTGCACACGTGTTCCCTGGCGTAGTTGCTGCACTGTTTGTACAGGCGGCCGGCGTCGTGCGGGTTCAGGCTGCGCCACTTGCCTTCGCCGGCCGGCTCGAAACTGCTGACGACGCGCTGCGCCGGCTGGTAGCCTAGCGTGCTGCCGCAATTGCAGCACAAGGTGTTTTCAAAAAACACTTGCTGGGCGCATTTATCGCAGTGAAAAGTTTTCATGGTGCCCAAGAGGATTCGACGATGGAGGGTTCGACGATGGCGAACACATGGTAGCCGATCGTCAGCGCCGCGTCGGTTAGCTGGCGCGCATAGGGTTGAGCGCCTTAACAGGAAAAATGAGGGTGACGCCGAGTCCGCGGCCGGACAGGCCGTCGGCCAGCACGACTTTTGCGCCGTGCAGGTCGGCGACGTTCTTGACGATCGCCATGCCCAGGCCGCAGCCCCAGACGGCATTTCCGTCGGGCCGGTAAAAACGGTCGAACAGGCGCTCCCGTTCCCGCAGCGGCACGCCGGGACCATTGTCGCTGACGCACAGCACGGGCCGGCCGTCATGCATGCCGGCGCAGACGTCGACCTGGCCGCCGGACTGGGTATAGCGCAAGGCATTGTCGACCAGGTTATTCAGCAGCACGCCCAGGCCGTCCGGGTCGCCGTTCACGCTGATCGCCGACGAGGCCGCGGTGATGCCCAGGTCGATACCGCGGCTTTCGGCCAGCGCCGACTGGTCGACCACCGCGCGCATCGCCAGCTGGTGCAGGTCCACCGGCGAAAAGCGCGCGCCGGCATGGTGCACTTCGTGGCGCGCCAGGGTCAGCATCTGCCGCACCAGGTGACTGGCGCGGTCCAGGCGTTCGTGCAATTTGGCGAAGGCGCTGTCGCGCGCCGCGTCGCCCGCGGCCCGCTCGGCCAGCTGCAACTGCAGCTTCAAGGCCGTCAGCGGCGAACGCAATTCGTGCGCCGCATCGGCCACGAAGCGGCGCTGGGTGGTCATGGCATGGTCGATCTGTCCGAGCAGGTGGTTGATCGCGGCGATGATCGCCTGCAGCTCGGGCGACAGCGGGTCCAGTTCCAGCGGCTGCAGGGCGCTGGGCGAACGTCCGGCCACCGCCTGCGCCATGCGCTCCAGCGGCAGCAGCGCGCGGCCGACCAGGACATAGGCGAGGACGCCGAACAGCGGCAGGAAGACCAGCAGCGGCAGGATGACGCGCCAGGCCAGGTGTTCGGCCAGGCGCAGGCGCACCTGGTCCGGCTGGGACACTTGCACCGAGCGTTTTTCTCCATTCAGGCTGTAGACGCGCCAGCCGCCGCCGTTGGCCGGCAGCGAGGCGAAGCCGGTGCCTTGCTGGCGCGCCAGGTCGGGCGCGCCCTCGGACGCATATTTGAGCTTGCCCCGGGCATCCCAGACGCGGATGAAGACCACTTCCTCGGGCTCGCCCTCCACCGGCGCTTCCAGGTGCGGCGTCAACTGGTCCGGCAGCGCCAGGGCGAACTGGCGCAATTGCAGGTCGGCCAGTTCGGTCGCTTCCAGATGCGCCATCTGGTAGACCACCGCGGTGGTGGCCAGGCCGGTCGCCAGGGCCGCCCAGAACAGGCCGAGCAACAGGCGCCAGCGGATGCTTTTCATGGCACGGATGCCAGTTTGTAGCCGACGCCGCGCACGTTCATGATGAAGCCGGCGCCGAGTTTTTTGCGCAGGTGGTGGATGTAGACGTCGACCGCATTGCTTTCGATTTCCTCGTTCCAGCCGTAGAGCTTTTCTTCCAGCTGGCTTTTCGAGACCACGCTGCCGGGCGAGTCGAGCAAGGCGCGCAGCACGGAAAACTCGCGCGCCGACAGGCGTAGCGGCGCGCCGTCCAGGGTCACGTCGTGCGTCGCCAGGTCCAGCGTCAGCGCGCCGTGGCTGACGACCGACCGGGTACGCGCGACGCGCCGGCGCAGCAAGGCGCGGATGCGCGCCAGCAGTTCGTCGAGGTCGAAAGGCTTGACCAGGTAGTCGTCGGCGCCGGCGTCCAGGCCTTCCACCCGCGCCGCGGTGCCGTCGCGCGCGGTGACGATCAGGATGGGCGCGTCGCCGCCATGGCCGCGGTACTGGCGCAGCAATGGCAATCCCTGCAGGCGCGGCAAGCCCAGGTCGAGCAGCACCAGGTCGTAGGCCACGCCGGCCAGGGCCAGCTCGGCGCTATGGCCGTCGCGCACCCAGTCGACCGCGTAGTTTTCGCCACGCAGGCCGGCTTCGATACTCTCGCCGATCATCGGATCGTCTTCCACTACCAGCAAACGCATGCGGCCTCTCTCACCTTGTCCGGAGCGGCTCAGGCTGCACGCTCCGGCTGTCGATTGTATATAAAAGAAAGGCTGGCGTCATGCCTCATTTCGGCGCCGCGACCAGCACCGTAAACACCTTGTCGACCAGCGTCGGCAGGAAAATCTGTTTGCCGGCGCGGTCGATCGCCATGGTGCGCGCACCCTTTTCCGTGACGACCTGGATAGCCGGCGCGTAATGGTCAGCATCGGCCTGCCGGATCACGCTCAGCGTGCCGTCGCCGTTCGACGCCAGCACCGTGGCGCCGGCGGCGTCGTAGATGGCGGCGTCGGGATGCGCGCCGATCGCCACGTCGGCCACATGATGGCCGTCGCGCGCATCGGTCACCACCATGACCTTGTTCTGGCAGACCGAGAACAGGCGCATGCGCGCCGGGTCCAGCGCGATGCCGCTGGGTTCCGTGCAGCCGGGCAGCGGCCACGACGCGACCAGCTTGTCGCCGGCCACGTCGATGACCTCGATTTCCGCCTTGTCTTCATTGTTGAAGTAGATTTTTCCGGCGTTGTCGGCGACGGCGAATTCCGGCTTGCCGCCGGCCTTGATGGTGGCCAGCGGCTTCATGCTGGCGGCGTCGAACACGCTGACGTCTTCGCTCTTGCCGTTGAAGGTGTACAGCTTGTGCGAAGCGGCTTCGTACAGGATCGCATCCGGATTGGCGCCGGCGATCTTGACCACCTGCTTCACCTTCAGCGTGTCGAGGTCGAACACGCTGACGCTATTGTCGCGGCCATTGCTGGTGAAGCCCAGTTTCAGGTCTTGCGCGAAGGCGACGCCGTGCACGCCGCCCGTGCCGGCGATCTCGCCGGCCACTTTCCCCGACGGCAGCTCGAGCACCTGGACGCGATCGCCGCGCGTGATGAACAGGCGGTGGCGCACCGGGTCGACGTCGGCATAGTCCCATTTGCCCGGTTCGCCGAGCGACCAGCGCTGCACGATCGCGTAGCCCGGCGCAGGGCCGGGCGCCGCCTGCGCCGCGGCGAAGGATGAACAGGCGGCCAGCAGCAGGCCGGCGATGAGGGAAACTGGGTGGGATGCTGGAATTTTCATGGTGTGCCGCTGCCTCGCCTGGAGTGTATGACGTCGATGGAATCCGCACCCGGCGGTGCGGAGTGAAAAATAATCATCCGGCCGCGCCTTGCGGCCGGTCCGGTTCATGCCCCCGATCCGCTTCGCGCGGCTCGCGGCCCTGCATCAGGTGGGCCAGCACCGGCATTAGCAACAGCACCAGCGGCAGTTGCACGACCAGGCCGGAAATGATGGCGATCGCCAGCGGCTGCTGCATTTCCGAGCCCTTGCCGATGGCGAAAGCCAGCGGCAGCAGCGTCAGGATCGCCGCCAGCGTGGTCATGGCGATCGGCCGCATGCGGTTGACGCCGGCTTCCACCAGCGCTTCCCGGCGTGTATGGGAGCCGGACAGCTCCTGCTGCTCCGAGTAATAAAAAATCGCCACCTCGGTGACCATGCCGATGATCATCGTCATGCCCATCATCGCCGAGATATTCAGCTCGGTGCCGCTGATCCACAGGCCGGTGAACACCGCCGACACCGCCAGCAGCGCGGTCACCAGGATAGCGATGGCGATGCGAAAGCTCTCGTACATGAACAGCAGCAGCAGGAACACCAGCGCCGCGGCGGCCGCGAAGACGTACAGCAGCCCCTGGAAGGCGATCTGCTGCTGCTCGTACAAGCCGCCCAGCACGAAATACGTCCCCGCCGGCAGCGCCCCCGGCTCGGCCATCGCGACACGCACGTCGGCGATCACCGATCCCAGGTCGCGCCCGCTGATGCGCGAGGTCACCGCCACCATGCGTTTCAGGTTTTCGCGGGAGATCTGCGGCTGGCCGGTGATGGCGCGCATGGTCGCCACCCGCGCCAGCGGAAACTGGTGGCCGTCCGGCGCTCGGATCTGCAGCTTGCCGACGTCGCTGTCGGTGCCGCGCAGGGATTTCGGCAGCCAGACGCGCACGCCGACCATTTTGATGCCGCTGGCGACGCGCGTCGCCACGCTGCCGTTCAAGGCGCTGTCGAGCGCCTTGGTGACGGCGTCGGCGTCCATGCCTTCCAGCGCCGCCCTGGCGGAATCGATGCGGATGTCGAGGGCGTCGCCGGCCGGGTTGATGCCGTTGCTGACGTCGACCACGCCGGCGATCCCGGCGATGCGCGCCGCGACGCCCCGCGCCGCCTTGTCCAGCGTGGCCGGATCGTTGGAAAAGATCTTGATCTCGACCGGCTGCGGCACCGCCGTCAAGTCGCCGATCAAGTCTTCCATCAGCTGCGCCATTTCGACTTTCAGGCCGGGGACGTTGTGCTCGACCTTGCCGCGGATCTCGTCCATCACCTGTTCGACCGGTCGCCGCCGGCCGGATTTCAGGCGCACGAAAAAGTCGCCCTGGTTGGCCTCGCTCAAGCCGCCGCCGAGTCCGGTGCCGGTGCGCCGCGAATAACTTTCCACGTCCGGCGTGGCGCGGATGATGTGCTCGACCTGGCGCAGCAGGCGGTCGGTTTCCGACAAGGCCGTGCCGGGCGCGCTGCGGTAATCCAGCACAAAACCGCCTTCGTCCATCGCCGGCATGAAGCCGGAGCCGACGGCGCGGAAGGCCAGCGCGCCGGCCAGCAGCAAGACGATCACGCCGGGCAGCGCCAGCACCGGCCGCCGCAGCAGCGCCGTCAAGGTGCGCCGGTAGGCGCGCTGCATCCACGCGGCCAGGCGCGAATCGGGCCGGTGCGCGGCGTCGCGCTCGCTCAAGAAGCGGTCGGCCAGCAGCGGCACCGCCAGCCAGGTGATCAGGAAGGAAATGAACAGCGCCGCCGCCATGGTCAGCGACAGCGCCTTGAAAAAGGCCCCGGTGACGCCGCTGAGGAAGGCCAGCGGGGCGAAGATGACCAGGGTCGAGGCGCTCGAACCGGCCAGCGGCCGGGTGAACTCCAGCGCGGCGTTCATCACGCGGCGGCGCACCTCGCCGCCCCCGCCCTGCAGGCGGCGGATGATATGTTCGATCATGACGATGGCGTCGTCGATGATCAGGCCGACCGCCGCCGCCATGCCGCCCAGGGTCATGATGTTGAAGCTCATGCCCAGCACGTACAGCAGCACCACCGTGCTGGCCAGCACCGCCGGCACGACGACGATGGCGATCAGCGTCACCTTCAGGTTGCGCAGGAATAGCAACAGCACCAGCGCCGACAGCGCGATGCCGATCAGGACGGCGTCGCGCACGCTGGTGGCCGATTCCAGCACCAGCTGGCTCTGGTCGTACCAGCTCGCCACGTGCACGCCGGGCGGCATCTGCTTTTGGTAATCCGCCAGCCTGGCCTTGATATCCCGGGCGATTTGCACGCTGTTGCTGCCCGGTTGCTGGTAGACCGAGAACAGCACGGCGTCGCGGCCGTCGGCGGTCACGCGTATCCATTCGGGCACCGTGCTGCGTTCGACGCTGGCGACGTCGGCCAGGCGCACCAGGGCGTTGCCCGGGTTGCGCAGCACGGTAGCGCGCAATTGCTCGAGGTTTTGCAGCGTGCTGTCCGACACCACCAGGTACAGCTTGTAATGGTCTTCCAGCTTGCCGACCGCGCCCAGCACATTCGACGCGGCCAGGGTGCGCGCCACTTCGTCGGCGGTGAGGTCGGCGGCGCGCAGCCGGGCCGGGTCGACCGTGACGCGGTATTCCTCCAGCGCGCCGCCCGTCACCTGCACGCTGGAGACGCCGTCCACGCCCGACAGCAAGGGCCGCAACTGGTATTCGGCGAGGTCGCGCAACTGCACCGGCGACAGGCTGTCCGAGACCAGGCTGTAGGCGATGATGGGGAACACGGTCGGATCCATGCGCCGGGTGGCGATCTGGATTCCGGCCGGCAGTTGCACCTGGATCTGGGCGATGGCGGCGTTCACCTGCAGCGTCGCCGCCGCCATGTCGCGGCCCCAGTCGAAATTGATCGAGATCTCGGCCGAGCCGCGGCTGGTGGTCGAGCGCACGTTGCGCACGCCGGGCACGCGCCGCACGGCGTCTTCGACCGGCCGCGTGACCAGCATTTCCATCTGTTCGGCGGGCTGGTCGCCGGCGTCCAGCGACACCACGGCGCGCGGAAAATCCACCGTCGGGAATAGCGACACCGGCAATTTCAGCGCCGCGACCAGGCCGGCCAGCGCCAGCAGCGCCAGCAGGAACAGCAGCGAGCGGCGGTGCGAGCGGGTCCAGCCGGCCATGCTCATCGGCCGCCTCCGCGCACCGCCATGCCATCCTTCAATTCATAGTTGCCCAGCACGACGACCGGCAAGGCTGCATCCAGCGGCCCCTCGACGCCGAATTGCGCGCCCGTGTCGACCAGCTTGTTGACGTCGATCCGATGGGCCGTGTCCTTGGCCACCTGGAACAGGTAAGCGCCCTTGTCGTCGCTCAGCACGGCCTGGCGCGGCACGGCCCAGGCCTCGCGCCGGCCCAGTTCTATGGTGGCGTAGACGCGCATGCCGGGCAGCAAGCCTGCCTGCCTGGCGGCGGGCAGCAGCAGCACCGCCCCGGCCATCTGCGTCTTGGGATCGACCACGTTTTGCAGCTCGGCGATGCTGGCGGAAATAGCGCCGGCCCCTGCGCGGGCGTTCCCCGGGGTGCCGCCCTGCACTGCGCTCAGCGTCACCGGCATGCCGGTGCGCAGCGCGCCGCTGGACGAGGGCTCGATCGCCAGCAGCACGCGCAAGGGGTCGCTGCGGCCCAGCTGGACGACGGCGGCGCCGGCCGCCAGGCGGTCGCCCTGGGCGGCCGGCGCGGCGGCGACCACGCCGTCGAAGGGCGCCAGCAATTGCGGCGACGCGCTGGCGCCGCCCA
>DASYLQ010000687.1:0-3528 GCA_036009485.1 Janthinobacterium sp. | reverse complement strand
TACAGCCAGCCCAGGTCGCCGCCCTTGCTGGCCGAGCTGTCGTTCGAGAACTGGCGCGCCAGGTCTTCGAACTTGGCGGCGTGGTTGTCCAGGCGCTCCTTCATCTCGGCCAGCTTGCGCTTGGCGTCGGCGGCCGACATCGTCGGCGTCACCTTGATCAGGATATGCCGCGCATGCGTCTGCTGCACGGCGGCGGCGGCCTGGCCTTCGGCGAGGCTGCGTTTGTCGACGAGTTTCAGGATGTGGAAGGCGCCCGCGCTCTTGATGATCGGCGTCACCTGGCCCGGCTTGAGCTTGTTCAGCGGTTCGACGAACAGCGACGGCAGGCGCTCAGGATCGCGCCAGCCGATCTCGCCGCCCTTCAGGTTGTCGTTCGAATCGGAATAGGTGGCGGCCATCTTGGCGAAGTCTGCGCCGGTGCGCAACTGGCGCATCACTTCCTCGGCGCGGGCGCGGCGCGCGGCGATCACCTCGGGCGAGGCATTGTCGGGGATGCGGATCATGATCTGCGACAGGTTCATCTCGACCTTCTCGGCGGCGGCGGCCTTTTGCTGCTCCATGAAGCTGTCCACTTCGGCTTCCGAAATCTGGATCTTGTTGTCGACTTCATGCTCGCGCAGGCGCTGCATGATGATCTCGTCGCGGATCTCTTCGCGGAACTGGGCGAAAGTGGTGCCCTCCTTCTCCATCTGGTTGCGCATGTCTTGCAGCGACATCTTTTGCGACTCGGCGATGCGGCCGATGGCGCGGTCCAGCGTGGTGTCGTCGACGCGCACGCCCATTTCCTTGGCCAGCTGCAGCTGGCCGCGCTCGACGATCATGCGCTCCAGGATCTGGCGGCGCAGGTCGGCGGCATCGGGTAGCGCGACGTGCTGCGTATTCATGCGCCCCACGACGGTCTGGATGCGCTTGTCCAGCTCATTGCGGGTGATCACTTCGTCATTGACGACGACGGCGATCGAATCGATGGTCTTGGCGGTGGACGAGCTGGGCGGCATGAAACCCTTGACCGCGGGCTTGGCCGGCGTGCTTGCGGCCGCGGCGGCAGTCGGCGCGGAAGCGGCGGGGGCCGCCGTGGCCCCGGCTGGAGCAGCTGGAGCGGCGGGGGCCGCGGCAGCCGGCGCCGGCGCCGCCTGGGCCGGCGCCTCGGCAGAAGCGGGCGCGGCGGGCGCCGGCGCAACCTGGGCCTGCGCCGCTACCGCTTTCGCGTCCTGCGACCAGGCAGGCGCGCTGACGGCGCCGAAGGTGCACAGCAAAACCGCTGCAATGTTGAGTTGGTGCATACTGGCATTACGCATAGTGTGTAGAGCGCTCATGAGTTCAGTTAAATAAAATACCAACAATTCAGATCGCCGGCCGGGGCATCGCCCCCGCCGGCACCTTTAAACTTTTACTGGAAGTCGCCCGGGTTCAGCTTCTGGTAACCGGGAATGGTCTTGGTCAGCGCATCGAGTCCATTGCCGACGCCGAGCTTGGACAAGCCGTTCAACTCCAGCTGGAAAAACACCGGCGTTGACACTTGATTGGCCGAAGTCACGAAACGCTGCGCGCCCATGCGGAACACCCAGCAGCCGCCGTTGTATTCGAGCCCGATCAAGCTCTCGAGTATCCGCTTGTCCTGCAAAGAATAACTGATGCGGCCAACGCCATACCAGTTTTTCGTCAGCGGCCACTGGCCCGACAAGTCGATGTTCTTGAAGCTTTCGGCGACGTAGTTGTAGCCGATATTGATCGCTTCCTTCGGACCCGGTTTCCAGTTGATCGTGAAGTTCGAGCTCGAGGTGCTCAGCGCGCCCGGACTGTACTCTACTCCACTGTCGAAACCCCAGGTCTCGGAAATGCGGCCGCTGGCGGCGATCAGCAAGTCGGCGTGGCTGGTGTTGCTGCCGACGGTCTGGTCGAGCTGGACGCGCTGGTCGGAAAAGTAAAAGCGTTCGCCGACGGTCAGGCGCAGCCGCTCGGCGCCGCTTTCCTCGATGAAGCGCGAAGTCACCGCCGCCGTCAGCTGGTTGGCGTCGCCGACGCGGTCGCCGCCGATGAAGCGGTTTTCGCTGAAAAGCTGCGACTGGTTGAAGGTGGCGGTGGCGGTGTCGAAGTTGGGCGTCGCGGTCTGGTCGCGATACGGCGTGTAGACATAGAACAGGCGCGGTTCCAGCGTCTGCGTCACGGCCTTGCCGAACAGCTTGGCGTCGCGCTCGAACATCAGGCCGCCGTCCAGGGAAAAGGTCGGGATCGCCCGTGACGGCGTGAGGTTGCTGAAACCCGCGGCGCTGGTCACGGCGTTATTGTCCAGCAAATACGCCGCGGTGTTCAGCATCAGCTTCGGCGTGATGAAATAGCTGGGCTGGATGTAGGGATAACTGATCTGCGGAATGACCACGACGCGGTCGCCGCGCACCAGGGTCGGATGCCAGAAGCGCGTCGCCTCGGCGTCCACCGACCAGTCGAAGCCGCCGCCGATGTCGTATTGCGCGGCATGGAGACTGATATCGGGCAGGCGGTCGTACGGGCGCGCCACCGTCAGGCTTGGGTCGGTCGCCGCGGCCGGGTCCTGCAGCACCTGGTAGTTTTGCACCCGGGCCGTCACGCTCCACCAGTCGGCGCGGTAATCGGTGCGGAATTCGCGCAGCAGCTGGCGGTCGGTGCTGGCCGCCACGGTCTTGGAAAAGTCGTTCGGATAGTTATCGTCCGAAGCCCCGTGCAAGTCCCAGCCGGCGGTCAGGCCGGGCATCAGCAGGGACTGCTCGTGCGTCGAGTTGATCATCCAGCGGTCGGTGCCGGTCTGCTTGTCGTCGTGCAGGTACTCGATGTAAGTCTCGCCCTTGTAGGTGCCGGCGTCATTCAAGCCCATGTAACGGCCGTCGGCGCCGATCTGCAAGCCGCGGCTGGGGATCAGCTTGGGCGACAGCGTCAGGTCGCGGTTTGGCGCGATGTTGAAATAATACGGCACGGTCAGCTCGGCCGCGCCCTTCGAGCCGAAGCCCGGCGTCGGCGCCAGCCAGCCGGAGCGGCGCGCGCCCGACAGCGAGAACGACATCTCCGGCGTGCCCAGGATAGGGTAATCCTTGAAATAGATGATGGTCTCGCCGGCGGTGCCGACGTCGCGCCCGGTGTCCAGGGTCATCGTATCCGACTTCAGGTACCAGTCCGGGTTGGGGCCGCTGCAAGTGCTGTAGGTGCCGTTCTGCACCACCGCCTCTTCCGGATTGATGAAGTCGATGCGCGTGGCCTTGCCCTGGCCATTGTAAAAGCCAATCTTGTAGGTCGGGTTGGTCAGGAAACCCTGGCCCGAGTCCATGTTCAGCTTGAGGACGTCGCCGGTATACGTGTCACCGAAGCGCAACATGCGCACATGGCCGCTGGCGTCGACCTCATCCTCGACCTGCTTGTAGCAGGCCGTGTCGGCGTTCAGTTGGGTCTTGTCGCGCACCACCTGGGCGTCGCGTTCGAGCGTGATCTCGCGCTCCGGCCGGCCGGTGATTTCCTCGCCCTCGGCAATGGTCGGGGCGTTCTTGTCTTCGATGTTGG
>DASYLQ010000686.1:0-2656 GCA_036009485.1 Janthinobacterium sp. | reverse complement strand
CGGAACGGCAGCGCATCTCGCTGCGCGGTATCCAGCGTCCGCTACTTTATCTGTAGCCCCATCGCGGGTACATCGGCCATTCATTGCGGGCGACGGCCGGCGCCGACGCGAATGACTGAAGCGAGATCAGTCGGGACGGCTGAGCGCCGCCACCGGCACGGTGCGGGCGCCGCTGCGCGGATTGTCCTTGCGGCTCAGCATCTGCTTCAGATAAGCGACATTGGCGGCGGCTTCTTCGGCCGGCAGATCGGCCTTCACGATGGTTTCGGCCTCGGCGAAGCGGCCCTGCAGGCCGACCACCAGGCCCAGATTCTGCCGCACCCGGGCGTCGGCCCTGGTGCTGGCATAGGCGCGGCGAAGCACTTCTTCCGCCTGCGGCAGGTCGCGGGAGAGAACATAGGACAGTCCGAGATTGGACAGCACCGAGGGCTCCTCGGGCACCATCTTCAAGGCGCTGGCGTAATAGCGGCGGGCTTCTTCGTGCTTGCCGAGCTGATCGAGCACGGTTCCCTGCACCGAAAGGATGCGCCAATCCGGATTGTCGGGCGTATGGGCGCGGGTCAGCACGTCGAACGCCTGCTGGAAATTGCCGTTATCGGCGAGCGCGCGGCCATAGGCGGCGAGCAGCGCCTTGTTGCCGGCATGGCCGATAGTGGCCTGTTCGAGCACAGCGACGGCCTGGGTTCGCTGGCCGGTGGCGCGAAGCGCCTGGCCATAGCGCAAGGCGGCGTCGGCATCCTTGGGATTGGCGCGATAGCGCTCGCCATAGACTTCGATCGAGCGGCGCGGATCGGCATCGGGCGCCGGGCTGGCATCGGCCTTGGAAGTGATCGAGCCGGTAACATCGGACATGGTCTGGCAGCCGCCAAGGCCTACGGCCAGAAGCGCCGTCACGGCCACGGACGCGAGAAGCCGGGCAAGGCTGGACTGCTGACGCATGGCACTTTAACTCGCAATATCAGGCGATTGGGCCGGGCTGAACGCGTCAGCAATAGACCGTTAACCCTAATGTCCGGTTAATTGAGCTGTCGCGGCAGCCTGCCTGCGAGGCAACGCCTATCCCGCCCCCTGCCCAAAAACGGGCGGGCGGGTCCCAAACGCCAGGGCTGCGTGGGTGGTCAAAATCGTCGGGCGTGGCGGTGCCGATCACACCGGCACCGCATCGACAGTTATGCGGCGTGCAAGCACTGCCTGTCAGTAGCAGACCGGAGCGCGGCGGATGCGCCAGCCGTATGGCGTCCAGATGCGCCGGGCGACCACAGAGCAGCCGTCGCCGTAATCGCCGTCGTAGCCGTAATAGC
Source organism: Janthinobacterium sp. (assembly GCA_036009485.1). Classification (GTDB taxonomy): domain Bacteria; phylum Pseudomonadota; class Gammaproteobacteria; order Burkholderiales; family Burkholderiaceae_D; genus Janthinobacterium. The sequence continues at coordinate 1,355 of DASYLQ010000686.1, read as the reverse complement.
CGCCGTAGCCGTAGGGATATCCACCATAACCACCGTAGTAGTAGGGTGAGGCGAGGCCCAGACCGAGGCCGAGGCCAATCCCCGCGCCGCGAAAGCCGCCGCCGCGGAAACCACCACCCCGGAACCCGCCGCCGCGGAAGCCGCCGCCAAAACCACCACCGCGACCGCCGCGGGCTTGCGCCGGCGCGGACGATACGCCCAACACAACAGCGGATGCGCCGATCAGACCGAAGCCGTAGATGCAGAGCATCACCATCAGCGCCAAACCGCGCGTAATGCTCTTGCGGATGCTCGTTGGGGAATGGGCCATGTTTGCTCGCTCCATGTTTTCGCTGCCTGCACCGTCACGTGCCGATAAATCTTGTCAAAAGCGCGCCGGTTTCATTGGCGAAAACCCCGGAACGGCTTTTAAATTCCAACGCCAGAAAATCGTGAAGGTTGCATCTACGGAGTAACAGCAGTTTGACAGCCAGCCTCTGTGTGCGCAAACAGACTTAAGGTGGCACCGTGTCAGCGGGCATCCGCCTGCAATAGAAACCCGAGAACCGCATGCATCCCGTATTCGAGACTGCGCCCGCCGGCTCAGCCATTCCCATTATCTTTGCCACCAAGGCAACATGGGAGGCGATCTGCGCTGAGTTGCCGGCGGAGGCCCGGCAGTTCGCGCTGGCCAATGGCTTTGCCGCCAAGCCCGGGGCATGCCTCACGCTGCCCACGGCGGAGGGGAAAATTGCGCAGGTTCTGTTCGGCCTCGAGGATGCCGCCAGCAAATCCCGCGACGTGTTCCGGGCGGGCTCTCTGCCCGGCCTGCTGCCACAAGGCGTCTACCGTTTTGCCAATGCCCCGCACGACCTGCGGCTGGCGACGCTGGCCTTTGCGCTCGGCAGCTACCGCTTCGGCCGCTACCGCAAGAACGATGCGCCCAAGGTCAGGCTGGTTCCATCAGACGGCATTGACGTCGCGGACATCACGCGGATGGCGGAAGCGGCAGGCCTTGCCCGCGACCTCATCAATACGCCGTCGAACGATATGGGGCCGGAAGAGATGGCGCTTGCCGCCGAGGAACTGGCAAAGCGTTTCGGCGCCAGTTTCAATTGCATCGTCGGCGAGGATCTCGTGCGACAGAATTTTCCGCTGATCCATGCAGTGGGGATGGCATCGCCGCGCGCGCCGCGGCTGATCGATCTCGCCTGGGGCGATCCCGCCCACCCCAAGGTGACGCTGGTCGGCAAGGGCGTCTGCTTCGATACCGGCGGGCTCGATCTAAAGCCGTCGGCCGGCATGCTGATCATGAAGAAGGATATGGGCGGCGCCGCCAATGTGCTGGCGCTGGCGCAGATGGTGATGGACGCCAA
>DASYLQ010000685.1:0-7044 GCA_036009485.1 Janthinobacterium sp. | reverse complement strand
AAAAAACCGCCGAAGCGGTTTTTTTGCGCCATCCGGTGCAGCTCAATGGATGTTGGTCGGCTGTTCCTTCTTTTCCACGTCGACGGAATTGGTCTTGGCGCGCATGGCCTTGACGTCGTCCGCCGTGACGGGGCTGGCGGTGTTGCCCCAGCCGCTACGGACATAGCTGATGACCGTCGCCAGGCTGGCGTCGTCGAGCGATTCGGCGAAGGTCGGCATGCCGCCGCGGCCCTTCAGCACCGTCGCCATCACCGCCGACGGCTCGCCCTGGACAAATTTGTTGCCTTTCAACGCGGGAAAGGCGCCCGGGATGCCCAGGCCTGTGACTTGGTGGCAAGCCGCGCAGTTGCTGGCGAAAATCTGCTTGCCGTCGAGCGCCTGGGCGCCGGCTTGCGCGCTCAAGACCAGTAGGGATACCAGGATCAGTTTCTTCATCTGCTATTCCTTCTTATGCCGACAAGCGTTTGTGGATGCGTTCGATCTGTTGCCACGACGATTCGATCGCACCGGCTTGCCAGCCGCCCAGGTAGCTCATGTGTTCGCCCGCCAGCAGCGTGCGGCCTTCGCCTTCGACCAGGATAGGATACGATTTCTCGCGCGCTTCCTCGCTCCAGGTGGCCCAGCCGCCCAGGTTGTACTTGACGCGGTGCCAGGCGATCGAAAAGCCCGACTCGAAGGATTTCTTGTACTCGCCCGGGAAAATCTTTTCGCCCGCATCCAGCGCGAAGTCGATGCGTTCCTTGCTGCTCAGGGCGCTGACCTGGGCGGCGTCGGCCATGAAGTTGTAATAACCGAGCAGGGTGCCCTTCTTGCCTTGCCAATTGCTCGACGGCAGGGAGATCAGGTTGATGCCCTTGGTGTCGATATAGGCGTGGCCGCCGTAGATGCCGTGGTTGGTTTCCCAGAAACGGTTGCTCATCTGCAGGCCGATCTTGCCGACCGGGGCGTAGGCGACGTTTTGCATCGCGCCCTTGAATTTGTCGGAGAAATTGGTGTCGACCTGGCGCAGCACGGACAGCGGGATGGTGCACAGGCAGAAATCGCCGCTGACGACGCTGGTCTTGCCGCTGGCCAAATCCTTGACGGTGACTTCCACCTTGTCCGGCATGTTTTTCAGGCTGAGCACTTCGGTGTTGTAGCGCACCAGTTTGCCGACGCGCTTTTCAAAGCCCTTGGCGATCATGTCCATGCCGCCGACCGGCTGCAGCATCGTCGCTTGCTGGGTGAATTCGCTGACCGAATGGTAGAAACCGCCGAGCTTGGCTTGCAGCAGGTCGGAAAGGGCCAGCGGATCGGATGGCACGCCCGGTCCCGGCGACATGCCGGCGCCCGGATTGACTTTAAAGCCGCGGCCTTCGGTGCCGCGGTAAGTCAGGTCCTTTTTCGACAGATAGCCTTCGCCGACCAGGTAATCGATCAGCAGGTTCTTGTCGTCCGCCGAGATCTGCTGGTCCATTTGGCCGCCCTTGAGCGACTTGGCCAGCATTTCATCGACGTGGCCGCGCATGTCGGCCTTGACTTCGAACTGGCGCAGGCGCTTGCCGGCCAGCGGACCCTTGGCGTGTTCGGCCAGGATGTAGGAGGCGTCGTTTTCGTTGTTGAACAGTTCCAGCGGCACGCCGAATTCGCTGGTGTAGTGCAGCGTCGAGCGATGGTTGAACGGAATGCGCCATGGACCCATGTTGATGTACTGGCCCTTGTCGAAGGTGCAGACTTCCTTCTCGCCGCCCAGTTCCTGCAATTGCTTGCCGCTGCGCGCGGTCTGGCAGCGGCCGCCGGCGAAGGCGCGCGCTTCGATCACCTTGCAGGTGTAGCCGATCTTGCTCATTTCATAGGCCGCGGTCATGCCGGCATGGCCGGCGCCGAGGATGACGATGGTCTTGCCCTTGCCGCTGCCTTCCAGCATAGGCGGGGTATCGCGGGTCGAGGCGATATCCATGCCCCAGGCCTTCATGCTGGCCAGCAGGAAGCCGCTGCCGCCCACGGCCATGGCCCGGGTCAGGAAATCGCGGCGCGTGGCGCCGGCGGACGGATATAACGAGTCGTTCTGGTTATTAGACATGATCACCCAAAAAAATGAAGGCTCAACAAACATCGTGAGCAGCCGTTGCAACAGAGTAAAGGCCGCCTGGATCCGGATCCGGCCGCGGTCTGCGTCGTGCGCGTCGCGTCTCTGCCGTTTACCTCGTGACGGGAAGGTTTTTGATTCCCCGTTGAAGATTCAGCAAGAGCCATGCCAGGCTACCCTGGGCAATATTAGGGAGCTTGGCAGCCTGGGCAGACGGGCGTTCTCATTCGCAACTCATGCGCGGGATGCGCATAAGCTGGTGACATCAGCTAAAAAAGCGGTTTGCACCGGACAGGTGCGCGGCGCCGCGGGGAGGGCGCTTTTGGGCCGGGAGAGTGCACGCGGATAGTGCGCCGCCTGCCTGAATAGGGGCAATACTCACCTACAGGAACTTAAATCATCTCGCTGATCATGGCGACGATTTCATTGCCGTAGGACGCCAGCTTCTTTTCGCCGACGCCGCTGACGCCGCGCAAGTCGTTCAGCGAGGTCGGCCTGGCCTTGGCGATTTCGCGCAGCGTGGCGTCGACGAAGATCACGTAGGCCGGCACGTTGTGGGTGCGCGCGGTTTCGACGCGCCACCAGCGCAGCTTGTCGAAGATCGCCTGTTCGGCGCTCGAGAGGTCGCTCTCGGCATAGCCCTTGGCGGCCGCCGTGCCGCTTTTGCGCGCCGGCTTGAGCGGCTTCTGGTACTGCCGCAGTTGCACCTTCTGGCCGCCCTTCAGCACCGGACGGGCGGCGTCGGTCAGCTTCAGCGAGCTGTATTGTTCATGGTCGACCGTCACCAGCCCGAGCGCGATGGCCTGGCGCAGGATGGCCTTCCATTCCAGTTCGCTGCGTTCGGCGCCGATGCCGAACACCGACAACTGGTCGTGATGCCAGGTCTTGATGCGCTCCGATTCGGCGCCGCGCAGCACGTCGATGACGTGGCCGCCGGCGAAGCGCTGGTCGACGCGGTAGATCGCCGACAGCAGTTTTTGCACCGGCACCGTGCCGTCGAAGGAGACCGGCGGCAGCAGGCAGGTGTCGCAATTGCCGCAGGGCGCGGCCTGTTCGCCAAAGTATTCGAGCAGGCGGGTGCGGCGGCAACTGAGCGTCTCGCACAGCCCGAGCATGGCGTCCAGCTTCACGCCGAGCACGCGCTTGAAGTTTTCGTCGGCTTCCGATTCGTCGATCATGCGCCGCTGCAGCACCACGTCCTGCAGGCCGTAGGCCATCCAGGCGTCGGCCGCCAGTCCGTCGCGGCCGGCGCGGCCCGTCTCCTGGTAATAACCCTCGATGCTCTTCGGCAGGTCGAGGTGGCAGACGAAACGCACGTCCGGCTTGTCGATGCCCATGCCGAAGGCGATGGTGGCGACCATGACGATGCTTTCCTCGCGCAAGAAGCGGGCCTGGTTGGCGCTGCGCTTCGCATACTCCATGCCGGCGTGATAGGGCAGGGCGCGGATACCGTTTTCGTTGAGGAAGTCGGCGGTCTCCTCGACCTTCTTGCGCGACAGGCAGTAGACGATGCCGGCATCGCCGCTGTGCTCGGCCGAGATAAAGTCCAGCAGCTGCTTGCGGCCATTCGTCTTTTCGACGATCTGGTAGCGGATGTTGGGCCGGTCGAAGGAAGAAACGAACTGGCGCGCGTCGGCCAGTTGCAGGCGCAGCGCGATCTCGGCGCGGGTCTGGTGGTCGGCGGTGGCGGTCAGGGCGATGCGCGGTACGTCCGGGAATTGCTCGTGCAGCACCGACAGCTTGATGTACTCGGGACGGAAATCGTGCCCCCATTGCGACACGCAATGCGCCTCGTCGATGGCGAACAGGGCGATCTTCGAAGCCTGGAACAGGTCCAGGCAGCGCTGCGTCATCAGGCGTTCGGGGGCGACGTAGACCAGGTCGATCTGGCCGCTGCGCACCAGGCGCTCGATGCGGCTGGCCTCTTCATAGGTCTGGGTCGAATTCAGGAAGGCCGCGCGCACGCCCACCTCGGCCAGCGCGTCGACCTGGTCCTGCATCAGCGCGATCAGCGGGGAGATGACGACGCCGACGCCGTCGCGCAGCAGCGCCGGGATCTGGTAGCACAGCGACTTGCCGCCGCCGGTGGGCATCAGCACCAGCGCGTCGCCGCCGGCGCCGACATGTTCGACGATCTCGGCCTGCTGGCCGCGGAAGGCCGGATAGCCGAAGACCGTCTCCAGGATGCCCAGCGCGCGGGCCTTGAGTTCCTGGTGATCGCTGTACTGCTGGTGCTGCGGATGTTGCTGATTCGTCATTGCTTAACTTTTAGTCGGCCCATATCACCAGGCCGTAATAGCCGGTCACCAGCACCATCAGGCCAAAGGCGATGCGGTACCAGGCGAAGGCGGCGAAATCGTGCGAGCTGATGTAACGCAGCAGCCAGCGCACGCATAAAAAGGCCGACACGAAGGCGGCCACGGTGCCGATGGTGAACAGCGGCAGGTCCTTGGCCGACAGCAGCGCGCGTTCCTTGTACAGCGAGAAAACGGTGGCGCCCAGCAGGGTCGGAATCGCCAGGAAAAAGGAAAATTCGGTGGCCACCTTGCGCGACAGGCCGAACATCATGCTGCCCATGATGGTGGCGCCGGAACGGCTGGTGCCGGGGATCAGGGCGAAGGCCTGGGCGCAGCCGATCTTCAGCGCGTCGAGCGGCGTGATTTCGTCGACCGAGTTGATGCGCGAGGCGCCGCCCGCGTTCTTTTTGGCGTGGCGCTCGACGGCCAGGATGACGCAGCCGCCGGCGATGAAGGCCAGCGCCACCGGCACCGGCGCGAACAGCACTTCCTTGATTTTTTTGTTGAACAGGACGCCCAGCACCGCGGCCGGCAGGAAGGCGATCACGACGTTGATGGCGAAGCGCTGCTGGCGGCGGTCGCTGAACAGACCGGCCATCACGGCGGCTATGCGCTGGCGGTATTCCCAGCAGACGGCGAAGATGGCGCCGGCCTGGATCACGATCTCAAAGACTTTCATCTCTTCATCCATGCCGTGGAAGTTGAGCAGATGCTCGGCCAGGATCAGATGACCGGTCGACGAAATCGGCAAAAACTCGGTAAAGCCTTCCACCAGCCCCATGATGAGGGCCTTGATCGCGAGTATGAAATCCATAAAGTTGTGTATTAGGTAGGTAATTTGATGGGAGGAAATTCGCCTGACGCCAGATTGCCGCGCGGGGCGAAGCTTACCACGAGAGCACCTGCCGGGCCTGTTCCGATAGCACTGAAAAGGCCGTTTTTTAGCCGCCCTCCCGGACCGGGCTGGCGGCCAGGAAGAGCGCGGCGCAGATTGTTACTTCTTCCCGGCGATCAGCGAGATTTCCACCTTCATGTCGCGCGGCAGGCGCGCCACTTCCACCGTGGCGCGGGCCGGCGGCGCTTCCTTGAAGTAGTTGCCGTAGACGGCGTTCAGGCGCGTGAAGTCGTTCAAGTCCTTGACGAAGACCTGGGTCGAGACGACGTCGGCCAGCGTCATGCCGTTCGCTTCCAGCACGGCGCGCAGGTTCTCGATCACCAGCTTGGTCTGGTCCTCGATGCTGCCGGCGCTAAGCGGCTGGTTGGTGAGCGGGTCGATGGCGATCTGGCCGGAGACGTACAGCATGTCGCCGAAGCGGATAGCCTGCGAATACGGGCCGATGGCGGCCGGCGCGTTCTTGCTGGCGACGACTTCCTTGTGCAGCGCCATCGGCGCGCAGGCGCACAGGGAGAGGGCGGCGCAGAGGGCCAGGCTGGATGGCAGGGCGAGGCGAAGTGACGACATGGGGTTCCTTTGAGGATGGGGTGGTTGATTAAAAATGCCGGCGCGGCGGCATCAGCTTGGAAGTTTTTATCCGGCAACGATGGTTGCACAGGATAGTTAAAAAATCAACGGCATGCTGCGCCGGCAGCCCCTTGTGCAGGCGGGCGGGGCAAAGGTTACAATCGAGGGCTGGCGATTGCCATCCCAGCGTGCGCGCCACCCGTCAAGGCAGGGAGCGGCGCGACTTCAAACACATATACAAGCGGGTCCGGACGAACAATGATTAAGCAGAATGGCGGTGATGAGGGTGTGACGTTGGCCGAACGCGACGGCTTGCCGTCCAGGGAGCGCAACCTGGCGCTGCTGTCCCTGTCCATCGGCGTCGGCATGGCCTCGCTCGACACGGCCATCGCCAACACCGCGCTGCCGGCCATCGCCGACCAGTTGCACACCTCGCCGGCGGCTTCGGTCTGGATCATCAACGTCTACCAGCTGGCCATGGTGGCGACGCTGCTGCCCTTCGCCGCGCTGGGGGAAGTGATCGGCTACCGCCGCGTCGCCATCGCCGGCCTGGTGCTGTTCACGCTGGCGTCGCTGGGCTGCGCCTGTTCCTGGTCGCTGGCCTCGCTGGTGGTGGCGCGCCTGTTCCAGGGCGTCGGCGCCGCCGCCATCATGGGCGTCAACACCGCCATGTTGCGCGCCATCTTCCCGATCCATTTGCAGGGACGCGGCTTCGGCTTGAACGCGCTGGTGGTGGCGGTGGCCTTCGCGGTCGGGCCGACGGTGGCCTCGCTGATCCTGGCGGCGTGGTCCTGGCCCTGGCTGTTCGCCATCAACGTGCCCTTCGGCGTCGCCGCCTTTTTCCTCGGCCGCAAGGTGCTGCCGCTGACGCACCGCGCCAGCCACAAGGTCGACGGCTTGACGGCGCTGTACAACGTCGGCGCCTTCAGCCTGCTGATCCTGCTGGCCGGCGAGGCGGCCCACCTGGCCGACTTCAAGACCCTGGCCATCGAGCTGGCCGCGACCCTGTTCTTTTTCACGCTGCTGCTGCGGCGCCAGGCCGGGCACGCCGCGCCGATGCTGCCGGTCGACCTGTTCCGCCGGCCGCTGTTCCTGCTGTCGGTGCTGACGGCGATCTGCACCTTCACCACCCAGAGCCTGGCCTTCGTCTCGCTGCCCTTTTATTTCGAGACGGTGCTGGGCCGCTCGCCGGTGCAAACCGGCTTCCTGATGACGCC
>DASYLQ010000684.1:0-15319 GCA_036009485.1 Janthinobacterium sp. | reverse complement strand
ATGCACTGTTTGCCGTAAAGGTGGATGGGGCCGGGTTGAAGGCCTGGCTGGAGTTCGCGGCGCGGCGCTTCAACACCATCGACCCGGCGCAGACGGCGCCGCAGGAATTGGTGAACGCGGCCTTCCCCAGCTTTAACTTCGACGAAATCACGACGCCGGAGCTGAGCTACCGGATCGACCTGACGCAGGCGCCGGGCAATCGCATCCGGGAATTGCGCTACCGGGGCAGTCCGGTAGCGGCGGCGCAGGAATTCCTGGTCGCGACGAATAATTACCGCGCCAGCGGCGGCGGCAATGTGCCGGGGCTGGACGGCAGCAAGACGGTGCTGGCCTCGCCCGACAATAATCGCGACGTGCTGATTGCGTATATCAAGTCGGCCAAAAACCTGACGCGTGCGGCGAACGGCATGGCGCGCAGCTGGCGTTTTGCCAAGGTGGCCATCAAGGGGCCGCTGGTGTTCCATTCGGCGCCCGGCATGCTGGCGTTGGCGCGCGAGGCCGGGCTGGACGAGGTATCGCTGCTGCGGGCGGATGACGGCGGCGGGAAGGGCTTTGCCTTGTATGGGGTGGATTTGTCGAAATAGGGCAGTGTGATGGAGGTGCGTTCGAATAATCGTCAAACGGTGAATCTGCACGTTATAAGCTACGAGCTATAAGCCAGGCGCCAGACTGAAAGTAGGGGGGGCGAACAGCTTGGCGCCGGTGCTTGATCCTACGGAGCAGGCACCTGCTTGACCTGCAGGAGCGGTTCATCGCGGGCGAGCTGGGGACCGATGAAATTCTGTGGATGCTCCGGAAATACGCAGAGAAGGCCGGGAAGGAGCTACCCCGCTGCCGCTCGAGCTTGGGCTTGACTAGCTATGGCTCACTTTTGCAGGTAGTGGTCGCCGTCCAGTCGCTCGTGGTGTGCGGAACCTTGATCTCCCTGATTTTCAGTACGCAGGAAGTGATTTTCGGGTCCAGTTTCTCCCACCACTCGATTGTCCCGCTGACGCCCTGCTCGCTACGGCTCCACTCGTTACCGCCGTACCTGCATACCAGCCACTTCGTGTCCTCTGGTCTGAATCCGTGCTCGATGTCCATACCGCCCTTGGAGTTCCTGACGTCAGGACCCACTAGATACTGTTCGCCATAAAGCTCGCCAACGTACATGTAGGCAAGGGACAGGTGAGCCCGTTGTACGCGAGCGTTCCCTTTGTGGCCTAAAGGTACTTCCGACAGAGTTATGTCCTTGGAGGGAAATAGCTTAGGGCACTCGATTACTTCGGCATTGGCGGTTGAGGCCAGCACGAGGGCTGCGAATAGGGCTGCGAATAAAACTTTTTTCATGGCACCATTACCACATAAAATTCGTCGGCCCGGTTGGAGGGTGTGTCGTGCACGGAATTAGCTTTCTTGAACCAAGGCGGGAGAATAGCCACTCCCCGCTCGCCTGGTGCTCTACCTACCCACTGGTCGATCATCGAGAACTCGCAAGGCAGGCCATTTGACATGACCCTCCGGCCCTCAAATCTCTGGAACAGTCCGGCATGATAACCGTGTTCATTGGGGAATTTAGGTCTGCCATTAACGATCTTGAAGTTGGCGATGACCGTGCCGGGAAGAAGATGGGGGGAGTCGAGGACTCTTGCTCCCCGTTGCCACCGGCCAGTCCAACCGACATCCGTTAGTTCCTGGGGGAGTCGGGCGCACTCCCCGTTGGCGAGTTTCTGCTTGCCCTCGTCTTTCCATTTCTTCAGCAAGGCGGTCAGATCGCCTTGGTAGACAACTGGGTGCGGCATGTCGGCTCCCCTTAAACAACCTTGTTAGCGGCTGCATCCCAGCCGCCAGAGGTATTGCCGCCAGTGCCGCCAGCGATCTTCTGCTGGGTGTACTTCCACTTGATCTTCGAGTACGCCAGGTGGACCTGCTCCGTGATGGTCCCGCCCTCGCCGCTGTTGGGCGTGACGCCGGAAATCATCACATTCTCCAACTCGACCGTGTAGTAGTTGATCGGGGTGCCGTTGCCGTCAGCCCGCATGAATTCGAATTTGGCCTTGGGGATCGTCTTACCGGCCGCGCAGGTCTGCTGCAAAATCGGCGAGGCCAGATCCGCGAGTTTCTTGAAAGTGATGTTGGACAGGTCCGCTCTCCCGCTGGTGTGACCACCGGCTGTCGATACGGTCGCGGCCCGCGGCTGGTGGACGCTCCAGCTGACTTCGGAAACCTCGATCCAGTCCTTGTGCTTGTCGTCTTGCGACTCGCCCTTGATGTCGTCGATTTGCAGGTATGCGTCGATTGCCATGATGCCTCCGAGAATGGTTGCGGGATTGCCAATGGCATTGTTGCTCAGTCTTCACAAGGAAGAATTGGGACGCGTCAAACCTAGGGTCTGTTGACATTTAAGCGCGAGAACAAAAAAAGTTGGCAAAGGGCTGTTAACTTTTGCTGATGTGTGTTTACATCCTTCACTCTGGACAAGTGAGGGATGATGCGCATGTTGTTGCGGGATGACCAATGGGCGCGCATCGCGCCGCTGATGCAAGGCAAGCCGGGAGATCGCGGGCGGCGCGGCGCGAATAATCGCCTGTTTGTCGAAGCGGTGTTGTGGCTGGCCCGTACCGGTAGCCCATGGCGCGACCTGCCGGAGTAGTTCGGACCTTGGAACAGCGTCTACGTCCGCTTTGCCCGCTGGTCCGACAAAAACGTGTGGCAAAACATTTTTCAGGTATTGCGCGAAGACGCTGATTTTGAAGAGGTATATCTCGACAGTACCATCGTGCGGGCGCACCAGCATGCCAGCGGCGCCGCCAAGGCGAGCAGGCTCTTGGCCGTTCTCGGGGTGGATTGACGACCAAAATTCACGCATGTGCCGAAGGCCTCGGGCAATTGGCCCGCTTCATCCTCACAGGCGGCCAAGTGAACGATATCACCCAGGCATCGTCGCTGATCGCGACAGTCGAGCCGGCGGCGGTGCTGGCCGACAAGGCTTACGACAGCAACGCACTCCTGGCTTACATCGAGACGAAAAAGGCCAAGGCTGTTATCCCGCCCAAGGCCAACCGCAAGGTGCAGCGAGAATAGGATCGCCACCAATACCGCAACCGCAACGTCATCGAACGCTTCTTCGCCAGAATCAAACAATTCCGACGCATCGCCACGCGTTACGACAAACTCGCTTCCCGCTTCGCTTCTTTCGTCGCGCTCACCGCTTCCCTGCTTTGGCTGCAGTAAATGTCAACACGCCCTAGTGCACCGTACGCTTTTCCCGCTGCACCAGCACAAACGGACTGACCACCACCGCCCACAATTGCGTATCCGCTTCCAGCCATTCCTGCGCCTGCCGGTCCGATACCTTGGCGATTTTCCCCTCGCTCATCCATAGCGCGATATTGTTCTTGTCGTCGTGCGAGATGCGCACCGCGACGTCGACCAGGTCGAGCTCATTCGAGACCAACACCACCGTCCCGGCGGCAAAATGCTTGAGCAATTCGCTCCATGCCAGGCGGGCGGTCTCGCGGTTGACCTTGAGGCGGAGATCGGTGTCGTTTTCGGGTTTGGTCTGCATGCAAATACTCTAAAAATAATGGGAAAAACGCCGCCTGGGAACCCTTCAAATTACTTCGACCCTCGGCAGCGGCGTACCCTCCCATGTTAACCGATAGGCGCCTGCCTTGCGTACATTGCCGACCAGGGCCGGGCGGAAGCAGGCCAGGTTGGTGCCGCCGGCGTGGCGCACGCTGGGGAAAATGATGCCCATCGAACCCTCCGCCAGCAGGCGCGCGGCCAGCTGCTGCGACTGGATATAACTGTCCGGCGCCAGGCAAGCCCGGAACCTCTCGGCGCCGCGCAAGTCATGGAATTGGCTGGTGAAATCGGCCAGCATCGATTGATAGGTCACGCTGTCGTCGAAGCGCTCGATTTCGGCATACTCCACCGTTTTATGGAAAACGATTTCAGCCAGCGCGGTCGGCATGTCGAAGGCGCAGTACCAGGCGCCGCGCTCGCCGTCGCTGAAGCGGTTGCCTTCCGGGCGCGCATAGGTGAAGGCGGCATTGATGATGCGGAAGTTCGGCACGCCGAAGACCAGTTCGTCGACGCCGATGCCGGGCGCGCCGCCGTATTCGGCGACCAGGCGCGCATTGGTGGCGTTATCCAGCTCGAACAGGTCGGCCAGCTGGCCCGGGTTGTCGGCGAGCGGCGCCAACACCGAATCCTCGACGTCGGCGAAACGCGAAGGGATCAGGCGGCAGGTATCGAACTGGCGCAACGCGGCCAGCGGCGGTAGCTCATATTTGGCCAAGATTACAAGCCCCCGCGGCGCGAATCCAGTAATTTGCGCACGGTCTGCATCGCCAGCAAGCCGCCGGCCAGCATTTGCGACAGCGGCGTGCGGCCGCCGAACACCTGGTTCTTGTTCGGCAGCGCGATCCATTCGTCGGCCAGCTTGTCGCCGTACAGGATGTGCAAGGCTTTGTAGATGCCGAGCAGGTAGGAAATGCGCGTGATGCGGTCGACTTCCAGCACCCGGTCGGGATTCTTTTTCCATTCATAAAAGGCGCTGCTGGACAGGCCGCCCAGCAATTCGCGGGCGTCTTCGTCGCGCAGCTTCCAGGCGGCGGCAAGCTTGAAGAAACCCGTCAGGGCCGATTTCGACAGGCGCTCGCGTTCAGCCCTGGCGTTCAAGTCCACCAGGACGGCCGGTTCGAAGCTGCTCTTGGGGTAGGCGTAGGCAAGGCTCATGATTTACTCCTTTTGTGGAGTTTTTATACTCCTTTTTGGATTTCATTGCAAGCGCTTGTCCCGGCACTCGTGTTGCAAAGCATGTCTGAGTTGCCTGATCATTAAATCATTTTATTGCCAAAATTGAATTAATATGAGATATGGCCTAGACTGGTTTCCTCATCCATCCCTGTTTAAGGGTTTGCTTGTTATGCCGGTCCGATCGCCGAGACGCCCGGCACCTGGTCGGTATCGGCCGTGGCGGAAGCGGAAACCTATGCGATGTTATTGGCGGGACTGGGTCTGGTCGGCATATCGTTTCGTAAAAGGTATGCCTGAGCGATTATTCCGCACACCGCATCCGCGCCGCATCAGTATTGATCATCGGTACTGGTACAGCGGCTGGCTCAGCACGATGGGCCGGATATCCAGGCGCAAATTCTGCACCGAGTAGGCGTCCGTGACGCTGGACGCATAACCGGCGCTGTCGGCGGTCTTGCTGAACTTGAACTCGAATCCGGTGTCCGGCGTTTCCCCGGCCGGATTGCCGAAGGCGATGCCGAGGGCGTCGCGCTGGTCGCCGTCGATCAGCTTTTCCATCAGGTCGAGCACCACGGAATTGCCCAGCACGTCGGCGTAAAACAGCGGCCCGCGCCGCACCGGGCGCATCGCATCGAGTTTTGGGCCCTTGTCCGGCGCCGGCGTGAACACATGCGTGGCGATGTTGTAGCGGTCGCCCCGGTCCAGATAACTGATCTTCGCATTACTGACGTTGAAGCCGGCCAGCTTGTCGTCGGTGCTGGCGGCGGACAGGTCCAGCAGCAGCGCGCCGCGGGCGCCAACCACTTCGACGTCGCGGTTCGGACCGACCACCAGGGCGGTGTTTTCATCGACGCCCAGACCCAGCTTATACGCAAGTTCAATCCGCGCCGAGGCCGGGATAGCGGCATCGGCATGACGGCGTGAGTGTCGCCGATACGCGCTTGCGCTGTCGCACGCGTGCCCAGCATCAAGCCGGCTCGGCGTGCTCGACCATCAACTGCACCTTGGTCGTGCCATTGTATTCGTTGGCGTCGAGGCGGAAGGCGATCCTGGCCCGTTCGCCGACGGCGTCGGTGTGGCCGAACCAGATGGCATCGAAACGCGCGCCGTTTTTTTCCAGCAGCAGCTTGAGGTGGCGCTCCTTCAGGATGCGCTGGCTGACGACGCGGAATTCATCGCAAAACACGGGCGGCGCAAAGCCCTGGCCCCACACCTGGCCATCCATCAGCTCGATGAACTGGGTCGTGTAATACGCGTCTTCCAGCGGGCCGTCGGTTTCGATCACGCGCTCCAGCTGCTGCTGGCTGAGCCAGGCCCGGCCGACCGCTTCGAAGGCGGCGGAAAAGGCGTCGAAGGCGTCGGCGCGGATGGTCAGGCCGGCCGCCATCGCGTGGCCGCCGAACTTGTCGATCAGGCTGGGCGCGCGTTTCGACACCAGGTCGAGGGCGTCGCGCAGGTGGAAGCCGGGTATCGAGCGGCCCGAGCCTTTGATCCAGCCGTCGGCGCCGGGCGCGAAGGTGATGGTCGGGCGGAAGAATTTTTCCTTCAGGCGCGAGGCGACGATGCCGATCACGCCCTGGTGCCAGGAATCGTCGAACACGCTGATGGTGCTGCTGTTGGCCGGCTCGAATTCATCCAGGTGCAGCAGGGCTGCATCCTGCATCTCGGCCTCGATTTCGCGGCGCTTCAGGTTGATTTCGTTGAGCTGCTGGGCCAGCGCCCAGGCGCGTCCCTCGTCGTCGGTGATCAGGCATTCGATCCCCAGCGACATGTCTTGCAGGCGGCCGGCGGCGTTCAGGCGCGGCCCGAGCGCGAAGCCGAGGTCGAAGGGGGTGGCGCTGCGCGCCTCGCGCCCGGCGACGCGGAACAGCGCGGCGACGCCGGCGTGCATGCGCCCGGCGCGCATGCGCTTCAAGCCCTGCGCCACCAGGATGCGGTTGTTCGAATCGAGCCGCACCACGTCGGCCACGGTGCCCAGCGCGACCAGGTCGAGCAGGTTGTCCAGCTTCGGCTGCGGCTTGTCTGCGTATTCTCCGCGGCGGCGCAATTCGGCGCGCAAGGCCAGCAGTACGTAGAACACGACGCCGACGCCGGCCAGGTGCTTGCTGGGGAAGCCGCAGGCGGGCTGGTTCGGATTGACGATCACGCGCGCCGCCGGCAGCGTGTCGGCCGGCAGATGGTGGTCGGTGACGACGACTTCGATGCCGCGCCGGTTGGCCTCGGCCACGCCGGCTGTGCTGGCGATGCCGTTGTCGACGGTGATGATGATGTCAGGCGATTTTTCGCGCGCCGTCAGGGCCACGATCTCCGGCGTCAGGCCATAGCCGTACTCGAAGCGGTTGGGGACGATGAAGTCGACGTTGGCATGCATCGCGCGCAGGCCGCGCAGCGCGACGGCGCAGGCGGTGGCGCCGTCGCAGTCGTAGTCGGCGACGATGACCATGCGCTTGCCGGCGCCGATGGCGTCGGCCAGGAACACCGCGGCGGCGCCGACATGCAGCAGGCCGGCCGGCGGGATCAGCGCCGCCAGCTCGCTCGACAGTTCGCTGGCGTCGCTCAGGCCGCGCGCCGCGTACAGGCGCGCCAGCACCGGATGGATGCCGCCCTGGCGCAGCATTTCGGATTCACGGAAAGGACAAGGGCGGGTGGCAATGCGGGTCATCGGATCAGGCCATGTAAAGTGGGTTTGCGCCAGAATTTGCGCTGGGCGTTTTTTGTGCTGCTGAATTCGGCCCAGGCGTCGCGGTGGTTCAGCACCAGAGTCAGCCGACCAAGCCGGCCTTCCTTGAGGGCGGCCAGCAGCGGCGCGAACCATTCCTGTTCCAGCCGCTGCAGGCGCATCAGCCAGCTGGACCAGTCGCCGCCGAGGCCGTCCTGGACCAGCGCGCCGAGCAGCACCAGCGCGGCGGCGTCCGGCCCGCCCAGGATGGCCGCCGCATTGGTTGCCGGATCGGCCCCGGAACTGCGCCGCGCCGGTCCGGCCAGGGCCGCCAGCCAGGCCGGGCTGTCGGCGATGAACAGCGGCGCCGCTGCCTGGTCGGGCCTGGTTGGCGCCGCGGCGCCGCCCCACAGCCAGAAGGCGTTGACGACCGGCTGGCCGCGCGCTTCGCGCGCCTGGTTGACCGGGTGGGCGTGCCACAGCATCTGGATGTCGTTTTGCAGCTTGCGGCTGGCCGGCGCGCCATCGCCTTCCGGCATCCAGGCGGTCAGGTTCTGGCCGGCGGCGGCGTCCGGCGAGGCGGTGCGCAAGCCGGCCCAGTCGTCGGCGCGGACGAACCAGGTCCTGGCGTCGCCGTACAGCAGCGGCTTGCCGATGTCGTCGAAATACGGCCTGGCGGCGTCGAACAGGGCGCGGCTATCCGCCTCGTCGATGCCGAGCAGGCGGGCGTCTCCCATCAGCAAATGATTGCGCGAAATTTGCACATGCACCGGATGCACCAGGAACCAGTGGCCCTCGGACGGCGCCAGGCCGTAGCCGCGCATGGCGGAGGCGGCAAAGGGCGCGCCGGCGCCGGCCTCTTGCGGCGCGGCGCCGAGGCCGAGCGCATGCGCCAGCCAGGCTTCGTGCGGCAGGACGCGGGTGCCGTTGTCGAAGTCGGTATAGCCTTGCGACGCGGTGCGCGAGAGCAGGGCGGCCAGCGCCGGCGCCTGCAGGGCGCGCAGCAGATCCGCGGCCAGTTCGGGAGGGGGCAGTGCGAACGGCAAGACTAGCGTTAATTCATTCATCCCAAGATTGTAGGGCATTGCGCAGCCTTGCGGCGAAATCGCCGGCGCCGCCATGTCCGCGCGCCTCGGCGTTTCGCGCATGAAACATGATTTATATGGCACACTGCGGGCTCAAACGTATTTCAACGCCGGAGCCCATGAGTATCATTAAGAATTTGCCCTTTGAATGGCTGGTCGGCCTGCGTTACACGCGCGCGGGACGGCGCAGCGGCCGCAACAGCTTCATTTCCTTCATCTCCCTCATTTCCATGGCCGGTATCGGGCTCGGCGTCGCCGCCCTGATCGTCGTGCTGTCGGTCATGAACGGCTTCCAGAAAGAAGTCACCGACCGCATGCTGTCGGTGCTGGCGCACATCGAGGTGTTCGATGCGCGCGGCACCATGCCCAACTGGCAGGACGAGGCGAAAGAGGCGTTCAAGAATCCGCAAGTGAAGGGCGCCGCGCCCTTCGTCGAAACCCAGGGCATGCTGATTCGCGAGGACGCTCTGCGCCCGGCGGTGATCCGCGGCGTGCTGCCGGAGCAAGAGCCGAAGGTGTCGGACGTGACCGGCCAGACCAAAATGGGCAGCTTCGGCGCGCTGAAAGGCGGCCAATTCAATATCGTGCTGGGCATCGAGCTGGCGCGCGCGCTGCATGCGGGCCTGGGCGACAAGGTGACGCTGGCGCTGGCCCAGGGCCAGGTGACGCCGGCCGGCGTGCTGCCGCGCCTGCGCTCCTTCACCGTGGTCGGCATCTTCGAGGCGGGCCATAACGAATTCGATTCCGGGCTGGCCTTCATCCACCTCGACGACGCCGAAAAACTGCTGCGCCTGGACGGGCCGTCCGGCCTGCGCCTGCGCCTGTATGACATGAACCGCGCGCCCCAGGTGGCGTATGAACTGAAAAACTCGATGCCGGGCGACCTGATGTTCCAGGACTGGTCCAAGCTGAACGCCAACTGGTTCGCCGCCGTCCAGACCGAAAAGCGCATGATGTTCATCATCCTCGCGCTGATCATCGCGGTGGCCGCCTTCAACCTGGTGTCGACGCTGGTGATGACGGTGACCGACAAGCAGGCCGACATCGCCATCCTGCGCACCCTGGGCGCCTCGCCCGCTTCCATCATGAAGATCTTCATGATCCAGGGCGCGCTGGTGGGCATCCTCGGCACGGTGCTGGGGGTCGCCTGCGGCGTCGCGGTGGCGCTGAATATCGACGTCATCGTGCCCTTCATCGAACACCTGCTGGGCGTGCAGTTCCTGTCCAAGGATATCTATTACATCAGCACCGTGCCGTCCGACCTGCGCTGGCCGGACGTGTCGAAGATCGGCGTGCTGGCCGTGATCCTGGCATTCCTGGCGACGATTTATCCAAGCTGGTGGGCCGCGCGCGTGAAACCTGCGGAGGCGCTGCGCTATGAATAACATGAGTAACACGAATACCGACACCATGAACCAGACCAAGCCGTTTTCCGCCGCCGCCGCCGATACCAGCGCGCCGGTCGTGCTGTCCTGCCGCGGCCTGGGCAAGACCTTCACGCAAGGCGCATACTCGGTGCCGGTCCTGGCCGGCATCGACGTCGACGTGCGCCAGGGCGAGCGCGTCGCCATCGTCGGCGCTTCCGGGTCTGGCAAATCGACCTTGCTGCACCTGCTGGGCGGGCTGGATACGCCGACCGGCGGCAGCGTCAGCCTGCTCGGCAAGGACTTCGCCAGCCTGAGCGAAAAGGCGCGCGGCGACTTGCGCAACCAGTCGCTCGGCTTCGTCTATCAGTTCCACCACCTGCTGCCGGAATTCTCCGCGCTCGACAACGTCGCGATGCCGCTGATGATACGCCGCGTCAAGCGCGCACAGGCGCAGGACCTGGCGCAGCAAATCCTGGCGCGGGTCAACCTGGCCAGGCGCGTCAGCCACGTGCCGGGCGAATTGTCCGGCGGCGAACGGCAGCGCGTGGCGCTGGCGCGCGCGCTGGTGACGCAGCCGGCCTGCGTGCTGGCCGACGAACCGACCGGCAACCTGGACCACGCCACCGCCGAACAAATCTTCGACCTGATGCTGGAACTGTCGCGCACCCTGGGCACGGCCTTCATCATCGTCACCCATGACATCGAACTGGCCAGGCGCTGCGACCGCGTGCTGCGCCTGACCGAACAGGGGCTGCAGCCGTACCAGGCCTGAACCATGTGGATCGACACGCACTGTCATCTGGACGCCGCCGAATTCGGCGCCGAAGCGCCGGCGGTGGCGGCGCGGGCGGGCGGGCGGGGCGTGGCGATGATCGTCATCCCGGCGGTCGAGAAGGCCAACTTCCCCATCGTAAAACAGCTGGCGGCCAGCGTAGTCAACGCCACTTACGCGCTGGGCATCCACCCGATCTTCGTGCCGCAGGCGAGCGAGGACGACCTGGCCGCCTTGCGCACCGAAGTGGAAGCGGCGCTGGCCGATCCGCGTTTTGTCGCCATCGGCGAGATCGGCCTGGATTTTTTCATCCCGATGCTGAACCAGCCGGCCATGCGCGACAAGCAGGAATTCTTTTTCCGCGAGCAGTTGCGCATCGCCCGCGACTTCGGCTTGCCGGCGCTGATGCACGTGCGCCGCTCGCAAGACATGGTGCTCAAGCACCTGCGCCAGGTCCGTCCGGCCGGCGGCATCGCGCACGCCTTCAACGGCAGCTTCCAGCAGGCGCAGACCTATATCGACCTGGGATTCCGGCTGGGCTTCGGCGGCGCCATGACCTTCACCCGCGCACTGCAGATCCGCCGCCTGGCGAGCGACTTGCCGCTGTCGTCCATCGTGCTGGAAACGGACGCGCCGGATATTTCGCCGAGTTGGATCCAGCCGGGCCGCAACAGCCCGGAACAATTGCCGCGCATCGGCGCCACGCTGGCCGAGTTGCGCGGGCTGGGCGTCGGCGAAGTGGAGGCGGCCACCGAGGCCAACGCCCGCGCCGCCATACCGCGCCTCGGGCTGAGTTTGCCGGGCTAGCCTGGCCGGGCGCGATGTTCTGCGCGTGTTGCCGGGATCGCTTATAGTTATTGATTATTTATAAATATATCCCGCCAACATGATTCCTGCTGTAATCCAACACGCGGCCCGCCTGCTGGCCGCGGCCTTGTGCTGCGCCTGCATGACGTCCTCGATCGCGGCCGCCGCCGCCACCGCCGCCGATTGCGGCGGCTTGTCCCGCCTGGACGTCAACACGCCGCCCGGCTTTTGCGTCGGCATCGTCGCCAGCGGTTTCAAATTCCCGCGCGGCATACAGCCGCTGCCGAACGGCGATCTTCTCGTCGTCGACATGGGCGGATGGGAGCCGGACCGAGGCAGCGTCTGGCGCTTGAAGCAGGCCGGCGTCGCTTATGAAAAAACGCTGTTGTTGACCGGGCTGGACCGTCCCAGCGGCATCGCCCTGGGGCCGGACGGGCTGGTGTATATCGGCGCCGTCAAGCGCATCTTCCGCTTCGACCCGGCCCGGCCGGCGGCCACGCTGCGCGACGTCATCGGCGGCGCCTCGAAGGTGGCACCCTTGCCGGGCCTGGGCCGCCACTTGCTGACGACGATGCGTTTCGATCCGCGCGGCGACTTGTTCGTGAACGTAGGCTCGTCCAGCGACCATTGCGAAAGCGCCGACGGTAGCGTGCCGGCGGCGCAGGCTTGCCGCGAAGCGGAAGGCAAGGAGCCGCTGGGCGCGATCCGCCGCTACAGCATGGCATGGCCGGGCGGTACGGTGGCAGGATGGGAAAGCTATGCGCGCGGACTGCGCAACTCGATGGCGTTGGCCTTCCAGCCCAGGTCCGGCGTCTTGTGGCAAGGCGAAAACGGGCGCGACTCGATGCAACTGGCGATGCCCGGCCTGACAAACGACGAAGAATTGCCGCATGACGAACTCAACCTGATCAAGCACGGCGCCAATTACGGCTGGCCTTACTGTTATGACGCCAATCTGCCCAGCCCGGAATATCCAGCCTGGAATTGCAAGCGATACCAGGCGCCGCTGCGGCTATTGCCGGCGCATGCGGCGCCCTTGGGCATGACTTTTTATACCGCCACGCGTTTTCCCGCCTTGTACCGGAATAGCCTGCTCATCGGCTTTCATGGCTACCGCCGGCACGGTCATCGCCTGGTCGCGCTATTGCCCGATGCCGGCGGTGCGCCGCTGGGGAAAATGGTGAACCTCATCAGCGGCTGGGAACACAGGGGCACGCAGCCCATGGGCGCGCCGGTGGATATCCAGCTCGGGCCGGATGGAAATATTTATATTTCGGAAGACCGCAATGGGCGGGTGTTGCGCTTGCAATACCATTAATTGTCCAAGCCTAGGTTTCGGCGTTGTGCCTGCGTCTCTTCTGTTATAAAATTTCCTCATGGAATTATTTTTTATTATTACAATGTTTCAACTGATGAGGAGAAGGAATGAAATCGATTATCAAGGTTCTGTGCGGAATGTGTATTGCGATGAACCTGACGGCCTTTGCCGCCGACAAGGCCGACACCGAAATCGTCATGCAAGAGTTTATGGTGCCGGCATCCGATCCGGGCATTCAACTTTATGTCCGCAACAAGCGTCTGAAAGGCCTTACTCGATTTGCCCCTGAAAAAATTCTTCTCTATGTGCACGGATCGACATATCCTGCGGAAACATCGTTCGACCTGAATCTCAACGGCATGTCGTGGATGGATTACATTGCGCAGCACGGCTATGACGTTTATATGGTCGAACTGCGCGGATACGGTAAGTCGAGCCGTCCCGCCGAAATGTCGCAGCCGGCCGGTCAGAATGCGCCGATCGTGCGGACCGCAACGGCAGTGAAGGATGTCGGCTCGGCCGTTGACTTCATTCTCAAGCGTACCGGGGCGCCCAAATTGAATTTGCTCGGGTGGTCGTGGGGCACCAGTACCATGGCTTGGTACACCACGCAGCATAATGATAAAGTCAACAAGCTCGTGTTGTATGCGCCGCAATGGCTGCGCCGTGATCGCGCGCTGACCGATGACGGCGGCCCGCTTGGCGCTTACCGGGTGGTATCCATGGATTCGGCCAAGGAGCGGTGGATGAAAGGCGTGCCGGAGGACAAACAGGAAACCCTGATTCCCGCCGGCTGGTTCGAGCAGTGGGCAAAGGCGACGCTCGCCAACGACCCGATCGGGTCGAAGCAAAGCAAGCCGGCGCTGTATGCGCCCAGCGGGACCGTACAGGACAGCCGCGAATACTGGGCTGCCGGCAAGCCGCTGTATGACCCCGGCCAGATTCGCGTTCCGACTTTCCTGGTGCATGCGGAGTGGGACAGCGACCTCCCGAGCTACATGCTCTACGCTTATTTTGCGAAATTGACGAACGTTCCCTACAAGCGTTACGCCGAAATCGGCGAAGGAACCCATTCGCTTCTGATGGAAAAAAATCGTATGCAGCTGTTCCAGGCTGTCCAGCAATTCCTGGACGAAGACATCAGGCCAAATTTGTGACAGCTTCGCCGCGCTTGCCGAAATTGGCAATGTGCCGCTCGATGTAGATGTTTTCGAGCACTGATGTAATCAGGAATTGCTGAGTAACGAACTCGCAGGTATAAAAACTGGAATGAAAGAATCGACATGAAGCATTTCAAGATTGGTACCAGATTAGGAATAGGCTTTGCCGTCGTCCTGATGCTGATGACGCTAATGACGGCCATCGGAATTTGGCGCTTGCAGACCGTGGCCGATTCTACGAAGCAAATGATGCTGGCCCCTCTGGCGACGGAGCGCATGATCAGCGATTGGAGCAAGAATATTGTTATGGGTGTCCAGCGCGCGACGGCTATCGCAAAAAGCTCGGATCTTTCCTTGGGCGCCTATTTCAAGGATAGCACTGCGCTAGCCAGCAAAGCTTCCGCAGACTTGCAAAAGCAAATCGAGCCCTTAATGCAGATGTCGGAAGAAAAAGCGTTGTTTGAGGAGATCGGCAAGACGCGTAATATCTGGCTGGCAGCGCGTGCTGCCACGATTAAAGCGAAAACCGAGGGCAATGTCGACGAAGCCAATCACATTTTTGAGCAAACGTTTGTTCCCGCTTCAAACGCCTTTCTGGACCTGACGCAAAAATTGCTGAACTTTCAGCGTAAAAAAATTGATGGCATTGCCGCGGACATCGCCGCCATCAGTCGCGCGAGCCGCAATCTGCTGGTGACGCTTGGCGTATTGGTGCTGATTTTCAGCGCTGCCTGCGCCTGGTGGCTCACTGTCGGGATCACGCGGCCGTTGAACAGGGCAGTACGGATTGCCCGTACGGTCGCATCGGGCGACCTGACCAGCCGGATCGATGTGCAAACAAGGGACGAAACCGGCGAGTTGCTGCAGGCCTTGCAAGACATGAACGGCAACCTGGAGCGCATGGTCAGCGAAGTCCGTTCGGGCACGGATACGATCGCCACCGCATCCACTGAAATCGCCGCCGGCAATACGGACCTTTCTTCCCGCACCGAGCAGCAAGCCGCCAGCATCGAGGAAACCGCTTCCTCCATGGAGGAACTGACCTCGACGGTAAAGCAGAATGCCGACAATGCCTCGCAAGCCAATAGTCTGGCCAACAGCGCGTCGGATATCGCGGTCAAAGGCGGGCAAGTGGTCTCCAAGGTTGTCCAAACCATGCAGGACATTACCGCGTCGTCCAAGAAAATTGTCGACATCATCGGCGTCATCGACGGCATCGCATTTCAGACCAATATTCTGGCGCTGAATGCCGCAGTCGAAGCTGCCCGGGCGGGGGAACAGGGGCGTGGTTTCGCGGTCGTCGCAGCCGAAGTCCGCACACTGGCGCAACGTTCGGCCAGTGCTGCCAAGGAGATCAAGGAACTCATTGATGATTCGGTCGACAAGGTGAGCACTGGAAGCACGCTCG
>DASYLQ010000683.1:0-10895 GCA_036009485.1 Janthinobacterium sp. | reverse complement strand
GTCAGTACCGAATACATCGAGAACGACGAACCCGCGGCCCTGCCCACCTACCGCGCCTACTACCCCACGAGCGAAACGCTGGGCGAGACGATCAAGCGCATCGTTACCAACTTCCAGCTGCAGCGCCCGTTCGCCGACCTGGAGCGCAACGTCGGCCTGGCGGAACAGCGCTTGCGCCTGATGTTCGGCGATGCGCCCATGGAAGCCAACCACCAGATCCAGGTATTGTCGAGTCTGTTTTACCGCAACAAAGGCTGCTACATCGTCGCCAAGGCCATCAACGGCAACCGCGAATATCCCTTTGTCGTGGCCATCCTGCACGACGGCCACGGCCGGCTGATGCTGGATACCGTGCTGTCCGACCAGGAACAGATCGCCATCCTGTTTTCCTTCACCCGCGCATATTTCCTGGTCGATATGGAAGTGCCGTCGGCCTATGTGCAATTCCTGCGCAGCCTGCTGCCGCGCAAGCCGCGCAGCGAGATCTACACCATCCTCGGCCTGCAAAAACAGGGCAAGACCCTGTTTTACCGCGACTACCTGCAGCATTTGCGCCATTCCTCCGACCATTTCGAGATCGCGCCCGGCATCCGCGGCCTGGTGATGCTGGTCTTCGCGCTACCCTCGTTTCCCTATGTCTTCAAGGTCATCAAGGATTTCTTTCCACCGCCGAAAGAGACCAGCCGCGACCAGATCAAGGAAAAATACTTGCTGGTCAAGCACCACGATCGCGTCGGCCGCATGGCCGACACCCTGGAATATTCCAACGTCGCCTTCCCGCGCGCCCGTTTCACGGCGGAACTGATCGCCGAGCTCAAGCATTTCGCGCCCTCGCTGATCGAGGAAGAGGGCGAACAGATCGTCATCCGCCACCTGTACATCGAAAGGCGCATGACGCCGCTGAACCTGTGGCTGGCCCATGCCGAACAGGAAGGTAACGACGCCATGCTCGAGCATGGCGTGCTGGAATACGGCAACGCCATCAAGGAGCTGGTGGCCGCAAATATCTTCCCCGGCGACATGCTGTACAAGAACTTCGGCGTGACCCGCCACCGGCGCGTCGTATTTTATGATTACGATGAAATCGAATACCTGAGCGATTGCCAGTTCCGCGCCATCCCCGCGGCCCGCAATGAAGAAGACGAAATGGCATCCGAACCCTGGTATTCGGTCGGCAGGCACGACATCTTTCCCGAGCAATTCGGCAGCTTTTTGCTGGGCAATCCCAAGATCAAACGATACTTCATGCAACACCACGCCGACCTGCTCAGCCCGGCCTTCTGGCAGGCGCGCAAGCAGGGTATCGTGAATGGCGTCATCGACGACGTTTTCCCGTATCCGCAGCAAGTACGCTTTTGCCATCAGTCCCTCCCGGCGCCTTCGGCGCCACCCACTTTGGAGCAATGACCATGCAAGATCCTATCGTTATCGTCGGTGCCGCGCGCACCCCCATGGGCGCCTTCCAGGGCGATTTTTCGAATGCCAGCGCGAGCGACCTGGGCGCCGTCGCCATCCAGGCCGCGGTCGAGCGCGCCGGCATTCCGGCCGACAAGGTCGAACACGTCTTTTTCGGCAATTGCCTGATGGCCGGCCAGGGCCAGGCGCCGGCGCGCCAAGCCGCGCTGAAGGCCGGCTTGCCGACCTCGGCCGCCGCCGTTACCCTGTCCAAGATGTGCGGCTCGGCCATGCAAGCGGCGATCTTCGCCCACGACACGCTGATGGCCGGCAGCGCCGGCGTGATCGTCGCCGGCGGCATGGAATCGATGACCAACGCCCCCTACCTGATCCCGAAGGCGCGCGGCGGCTACCGCATCGGCCACGGCATGATGTACGACCACATGATGCTCGACGGCCTGGAAGACGCCTATGCCCGCGATGAAAAAGGCAATGGCCGCTCCATGGGCACCTTCGCCGAAGAATGCGCCAGCCAATACCAATTCAGCCGCGAGGCGCAGGATGCCTTCGCCATCGCCTCGGTGCAGCGCGCCCAGGCGGCCACGGCCAACGGCAGCTTCGCCTGGGAAATCGCGCCGGTGACGGTCGCCGGCCGCGGCGGCGCTACCGTCATCGACAAGGATGAAGGTCCGCTGAAAGCCAGGCTGGAAAAAATCCCTTCGCTGCGCGCCGCCTTCAAGAAGGACGGCACCATCACCGCCGCCTCTTCGTCCTCGATCAACGATGGCGCCGCGGCCCTGGTGCTGATGCGTGAATCGACGGCCCGGCAATTGGGTTGCAAGGTCATCGCCAGGATCCACGGCCACGCCACGCATGCCCAGGCGCCCGAACAATTCACCACGGCGCCGGTGGGCGCGATCCAGAAGCTGTTCAGCAAGACCGGCTGGAAGGCCGGCGAGGTCGACCTGTTCGAGATCAACGAAGCTTTCGCGGCGGTGCCGATGGCGGCGATGCGCGAACTCGACATCCCGCACAGCAAGGTCAACATCCACGGCGGCGCCTGCGCCCTGGGCCACCCGATCGGCGCCTCCGGCGCGCGCATCATCGTCACGCTGCTGGGCGCGCTGAAAAAAACCGGCGGCAAGCGCGGCGTCGCGGCCCTGTGCATAGGCGGCGGCGAAGCGACGGCGATGGCGGTCGAACTGGTCCAGGCGGCGTAACCGAGCCAAGGTCGGCGCCTTTTATCTTTATCTTTATGGAGAAATGATATGTCAACAGTACTCATCATCGGCGCATCGCGCGGCATCGGCCTTGCATTGACGCGGCAATACCTGGACGCGGGCTGGCGCACGCTCGTCACCGCGCGCCGGCCGGAAGACTGCGCCACCCTGGCGGCGCTGGGCGCCGAGGCGCACCAGCTCGACGTTACCGATGTCGAAGCCTGCGCCGGCCTCGGCTGGAAACTCGACGACGAGCGCCTGGACCTGGCCATCCTCAACGCCGGCGTCCTTGGTCCGCGCCAGGCCGGCTTTCCGACCCAGGCCGAGTTCGACCAGGTGATGCACACCAATGTGCTGGCGGCGATGCGCCTGCTGCCGATGATCGCGCCGCTGCTGCTCAAGGCGCGCGGCAAGCTGGCCGTGCTGTCTTCACGCATGGGCTCGCTCAGCGAAAGGAGCGACGCGTCCAGCTCCCTGTACCGCGCCAGCAAGGCCGCGCTGAATTCGGTGCTGATCGATACCTCCCTTCAATTCGGGCCGCAGGGCGTCACCTGCATCGCCCTACATCCGGGCTGGGTCCGCACCGATATGGGCGGCGAGGGCGCCGACCTGACGCCGCAAGAAAGCGCCGCCGGCATCCGCAACACGCTGGCCCGCTTGCCGCCCAGCGCCAAGGCGGTCTACCTCAACTACGACGGCCAGGCCATCGGCTGGTAAGCCGGCCCGTCGGCAAGCGCTTGCCTGGGATTGCTTCATAGATACCACGGAACATCCATGATACTGAGCGAAGAACACCATATGATCCGCGATGCCCTGCGCAGCTTTGCGCGGGAACGGCTGGCGCCGAACGCCGCCCGCTGGGATCGGGAACACCATTTCCCGAAAGAAGAACTGGCGGAACTGGCGGCGCTCGGCGCCTTTGGCGTGGCCGTGCCGGAAGCGCTGGGCGGCGCCGGCCTGGACTATGTGGCGCTGGCCCTCGTGCTGGAAGAGATCGCCGCCGGCGATGGCGGCACCTCGACCGTCATCTCGGTCAACAATTGCCCGGTATGCAGTATCGGCATGGCCTACGCCAACGAGCAGCAGCGCGAGCAATGGCTGCGTCCGCTGGCGCAGGGAAGCATGCTGGGCGCGTTTTGCCTGACCGAGCCGCATACCGGCAGCGATGCCTCGGCCCTGCGCACCAGCGCCATGCGCGACGGCGGCGAATATGTATTGAATGGTGTTAAGCAATTCATCACCAGCGGCAAGCACGCCGACGTGGCCATCGTCCTCGCCGTCACCGACAAGGGCGCCGGCAAGAAAGGCATCAGCGCCTTCTGGGTGCCGACCTCGGCGCCGGGCTATCGCGTCGCCGGACTGGAACAAAAGATGGGCCAGCATTCCTCGGACACCGCGCAGGTCCTGTTCGAGAATTGCCGCATCCCGGCCGCCAACCTGATCGGCACGGAAGGCCAGGGTTACAAGATCGCCCTGTCCGGGCTGGAAGGGGGACGCATCGGCATCGCCTCGCAAGCGGTCGGCATGGCCCGCGCCGCCCACGAAGCGGCGCTAAGTTATGCCAGGGAACGCGAAAGCTTCGGCAAGGCTATCTTCGAGCACCAGGCGGTGCAATTCAGGCTGGCCGACATGGCGACCCAAATCGAAGCGGCGCGCCAGTTGGTCCTGCATGCGGCGGCGATGAAGGATGCCGGCCTGCCCTGCCTGAAGGAAGCGGCGATGGCCAAGCTGTTTGCCTCGGAAATGGCGGAGCGCGTGTGTTCGGACGCGATCCAGGTACATGGCGGTTACGGCTACGTATCCGACTTCCCCGTCGAGCGCATCTATCGCGACGTGCGCGTCTGCCAGATTTACGAAGGCAGCAGCGACATCCAGAAGATCCTCATCGCCCGCGCCCTGTAGCCGCCGTCCATCTTCATGGGAATAAAAAAAAAGTCCGCCGAGGCGGACTTTGTTCCAATGTATTACCAATGCTTTAATCGCGCCAAGCGCCCATGCTATCTGCGTGGTGCCCCTGTATCCCGGGCACCCGTGCTATCTGCATGGTGTCCCCGGCGTGTAAATCGACCAACGTATCCGGAATTACAAATCCAGGTCTTGCTAGCCATTCGCGATGCCGACATTACACATATCGGATTGCGGCGCAGGGCCCGGACAGTGAGACTGTTCTTAAGGAACCTCATCACCGGGACGCACTATAACACACATCTTGTGCGCCGCAACAAAATAAAGTGTCAACATGTCTAACGGATAGCGCCGGTCGTCATCGGCTGCGGCGCCTGCTTTTGCTCATCCCTGCCGACCCTTTCGAATTCGGAAATCACCTGCGCCCCGAACAATAGCAAGGTGGCGCCGATTTCCAGGCTGAACATGACCACAATGGCCGTCGTCATCGAGCCGTACACGACATTCACTTGCGACAGCGTGGCGAAATACCATACCAGGATATGCCGCGCGACTTCCCACAGCAGCGCCGCCGTCACGCCGCCCAGCAGCGCATGCGCCGGCGACAAACGGCCCACCGGCATCACCAGGTAGATGGAACTGAGCACGAGGATTTCGCCGGCCAGCCCCAGCAGATACAGCAGCACGCCGGAAATGCCGTGCAGCGACCAGCTATGGCCGAGGAATTCCAGGCTTTCCTCGCCCAACACCTGCAGGCTGCCCGAGACCAGCGTCACCAGCAGCATGCCCAGGCCCAGCGACAGGATGTAGCAATACGGCAGCAGCGCCGAAACCAGGTAGCGGCGGCGCCGGATCGCCACGCGGTGGATGAAGATCACGCACATGGCGTTTTCCAGCACGGTAAAGGCGAGCGAGCTGAAGAACAACAGGGTCACCAGCAGCACCCAGCTCAGCACGGTCTGGTGCTCGAGGAAATGCGCCAGTTCGGCGACGATGGCGTTCGACTGCCCGGGCACCAGCCATTCCAGGTAACGGCCCAGCGCTTGCAGCAATTCGCCCTGGTCGATCACGTGCGACAGCGCGATCACCACCAGGATCAGCAGCGGCACGATGGACAGCAGCGAATAATAGGCGACCGCGCCGGCCAGCAGCAGCCCCTGGTTGGCGCGGAAGCCTTTCAGGGTTTGCAGCAGGAAAGCCAGCGGATGGCTGACGACATAGGCGCTCGCCTTGCGGTTCAAAATTTGCATGCTTGGTCCGGGAATCGACGGGACGCCGGCACGGACCGGCGGCCAAGAAGGCTGCCGATAAGACAGCAGGACCGGCGTCATCACCGGTCCTGGCTTATTTTACATGTCTTGATATTCAGGGGCGGATGATGGTGCCGTCTCGCGTGCGCCCCTCCGCAGAGCCTCTTAAAGCACCGCCGCTTCCAGCAGCGTAATGGTGTGCTGTTGCGTATCCAGGCTCGCCATGACGCCGACCGGCAGTGTGCACTGGTCGCGGATGTGGCCGAAGGAGTAGCCGCTGACGGCCGCTGCGCGCAGCGGCAGCAGATGCTGGTCCAGGGTTTCATCCAAGGTCAGCGAAGGGTCGTTGTCGGGGGCGCCGCAGCCTTCGCAAATGCCGAACATCAGCGCCGCCGCATGCTCGAGCCCCTGGCTCAGTTGCAGCTGGTTCAACATGCGGTCGATGCGGTAGGGCGCTTCATTGACTTCTTCCAGGAACAGGATGCTGCCGCGGAAATTGGCCGCGTACGGCGTGCCGACCAGTGCGCTGACCAGGCTCAGGTTGCCGCCGATCAGGCGTCCGCTGGCTTGGCCGCCATGCACCGTGCGGATCGCATATTGCGGCTCTTCCTTCGATTTGAGGAAATTTTCTTCCGACATGGGGATGACGCAGCGTGCTTGCGGTTCCATCAGCACGGCCCTGATCTGCGCCACCGCATAATCGGTGAAGACCGACGAAGCCACCGGTCCATGGAAAGTCACCAGGCCGGTGCGCGCGTGGATCGCCAGGTGCAGCGCGGTGATGTCGGAAAAGCCGATCAGGATTTTCGGGTTGGCCTTGATCAGCGCGTAATCGATAGCCGACAGCAGCGAGATGGCGCCGGAACCGCCGCGTATCGGCCAGACCGCCTTGATGTCCGGATCGCGGAACATGGCGTGCAAGTCGTCCAGGCGCTGCTGCACGGTGCCGGCGTAATTGCCGTTCACCGCGCGCAGGTTGTCGCTCAGGCGCACGTGCAAGCCCAGCGACTGCATGTTCAAGATGGCGCGCGTGATGGCGCCCTCGTTGATATGTCCGGACGGGGCGCAGATGCCGACCAGGTCGCCTTCGCGCAGGCGTGCCGGCTTGATCGGCTTCGGCACGGACGCCGCGTGGGAATGGTGTTTCAAGGATCTGCCTCCAGGAGCGGAAATGGAACCGGCGCGGACGGCGCCGGCAGCGCTCAGCGTGGCGGCCGCCAGCAAACCGCCGAATTGACGCCGGCTGATGAACTTGGAACTGGACATCGTTTCTGCTCGGTATTGGATAAAAAAAACGGACAAAAAAATTCGGCGGCGCCCGCATCGCAGCGCCGCCGAACCTGGCTGCTTCACTGCCGGCCCTGATGCTGGCCGGCCAAGATTAACACTTACAAGAAGAAGTTCAAACCGTAGCGAGCGGCGCCGGTTCTGGCCGAGAAGCGCAGCTGTGCGCATGCACAGTGAGCATCGGAGGCCGGAAATGGCGTCGCGCAGCAGGTTTTCCCATTACAAGAATTTATAGTTGACCTGGAAGGAGAGGGCGCGTCCGCGCGGATCGGCGACGCGTGGATCCCAGCCGGCGCCCACCACTTCATCCACGTTATGCGCGGTGAATGGCGGATCGGTATTCAGCAAGTTTTGAATGCCGACGGTAATCGTCATATTCTTGATCCCCTTGTAGGTGCCGAACAGGCTGTAGGTCGTATAGCTGTGCACGTACGGGTTGAAACCTGCCGGCGGGGTTTCCAGGCCTGCATCGGGCAACTCGTCCTTGTAGCCCGACTTGTAGGTCTGGCTCAGCGTGCCGCTCCAGTTGCCCTTCGCCACATTGAAGGTGGCATTATGTTTCCAGCGCAGGTAGAGGTCGCGGGTGTAGAAGTTGCCGACTTCCTCGACATAATTCTCGCCCGGGATTTCCTGGTACTTGTAGCTCTGGGTCCAGGTGCCGTCCAGGGTCGCCGACCACTTGAAGCCCGCCGGCAACATCCCTTCGCCGCGCAGACTGACGTCGACGCCGCGGGTGTGGACGCCGCCGGCATTGATCCAGCCCGCGTTGATGTAGTTGATGGTGCCGTCCGGATTACGCACGATGTCCGAGGACAGCGCCTGGGCATTGGCCAGCACGATCTGCGGCGTGCGGTTCAGGATCGCGTTTTCGGTATTGATGGCCCACCAGTCGAACGACGCGGAATAACCCTTGACCGGCTCGATCACGACACCCAGGGTGCCCTGCTTCGAGGTTTCCGGCTTCAGGCCAGGGTTGCCGCCCGTATAGTAATTCTGGCGTTCGATCGCGCAATAGGCCGCATTGCCGGGGTTCTGGGGACAGCCGACCGGATCAATAATGCCGTTCGGCAGTACCTCAGACAGGCGGCCGCTGTACAACTGGGTGAAGCTGGGCGCCAGGAAGCCCTTGTTGGCGGAACCGCGGAACAGCAGCCATTGCGTCGGCTGGTAGCGGAAGGCGATTTTCGGATTGGTCGTATTGCCGATCACACTGTAGTGGTCGGTGCGGATGGCCAGCTGGGTTTCCAGTTCCTTGGTGACGGGAATGATCATCTCGGCATACAGCGCCTCGATATTGCGGCCGATGGTCGCCTGGTTGGCATTGCCCGGCGCCAGCAGGATGGTGGTGGCGTCGACGTCCTGGGAAAAACCGTAGGTCTCGCGGCGCAGGTCGTAACCGACGGCCATCGACACCGGACCGGCCGGCAACTGGTAGACCTCGCCCGAGATCGAACCGGCAATCTGGGCCAGCGAGGTCTTGCCATGCTGCAGAGGACCGCGGTATTCCGTCGAATTGATCAGATCCTGGGCGGCCTGGGTCTGGCCCTGGCCCGGCATGGCCCAGGGGTTGATGATGCCGGTGCCCAGCGCCTGGTACAGTGGAATGGCGAGGGCGTAACCATCGGTCAGCGCGGTATGGGTCCAGCTGGCCGAATAAGAGAAGTCCTGTTTGTAGTCCCACTTGCCGCCTATGGTGCCTTCGAAGCCGACCAGCAGGCGGCCGGTGTCGGTGTCGTTCTGCTGGGTGCGGTTACCAAAGGCGTCGGAGCG
This sequence comes from Janthinobacterium sp., assembly GCA_036009485.1. Classification (GTDB taxonomy): domain Bacteria; phylum Pseudomonadota; class Gammaproteobacteria; order Burkholderiales; family Burkholderiaceae_D; genus Janthinobacterium. Next base: position 2,068 of record DASYLQ010000683.1, on the reverse strand, counting down.
CCATTTATAGGCGATCGGCTTGGTCGGGTCGAAGGTCGGGATGTACGGCTGCAGGTTTTGGTAATACGGGCCGTTGACCGGATAGGCGCTGTTGATGACCGTCTTGCCGGCGCTGGTGGTGACGCTGGTCGCCAGGCCGGTCGAGATCTGCATCGGCGTCAGGATGGCGGTTGCCTTGGTGTTCGAACCGAGCAGTTCGACCGTCATCTTGTGCTCAGGGGCCAGCTTGACACTGCCGCGCAACAGGTAGTTGCTGCGCTCCACCGGCATTTGCATCACAGAGTCCGCGCCGTAGTCCTGGGCGCAGGAATAGGTCGAGCGCAGCGGCGAGGTCAGGTCCTTCCACAGGGCCGTGTCGTACTGCATCATGCCCGGGTAGCTATTGCACTTGCCTTGCAGGCTGAGCAGGCCCGCCTGCAGGTATTTATTGGAGCTGCCCGGCATCGTGAACGAGGTGCCCAGGGCCGTGCCGGCGCCCGTCAACTGGTTGGCGTAAGGCGTGCCGGTAGTGTCCGGCGACAGGCCGCGCGACGGCTGGTAGCCGTTGGCGAAGGAGCGCTGGCTGGAGTCGAGCTCGTCATTATGGTCGACGGTCAGGCTGGCCATCACGTTGAAGCCGTCCTTCTCCATATCGCCCTTGCCAGCCAGCAAGGACAGCCGGCGGGTAGCGCCGCCGCCTTCCTGCGTGAAGTTGTCGTTGATCGAAGCCTCGAAACCCTGGTAGTTGGTTTTCAAGATAAAGTTGATCACGCCGCCGACGGCATCGGTACCGTAGATGGCCGAGGCGCCGTCCTTGAGGATCTCGACGCGCGACACGGCCGCCATCGGGATCGAGTTCAGGTCGACCGCCTTGCCGCTGGCGCCGAAGGTGGAGAGGCGGCGGCCGTTGACCAGCACCAGCGTATGGTTCGGACCGAGGCCGCGCAGCGATGCGTAGGAGGCGCCGCCGCTGACGCGGTCGGCATCGGCGCCGAACACGTTGTTGCCTGATGTCATGTTATCCGCGCCGGTGCCGTTGGCCGAGATCGTGCTCAGCAACTGCTCTGCGCTGGTAATGCCTTGCTTGTCTATTTGCTCGGCACTGATGACTTGCACCGGCAGCGCGCCTTCCTTGGCCACGCGCTTGATGCTACTGCCGGTGATTTCCACCTTTTGCATCGAGGTATCGGCCTCTTGCGCAATGGCGGGGCTAACAACTCCTATCAGTGCGAGGCACTGCACTAGCTTCTTCAACTTCACGGGTCTCTCCTAAGTGGGCAATTTGGACTTGCTAGGCGCGGGTGGGTAATGTCTTGGCATTACCTTATTTTTCGGCCAATCCAGATTAGCGCGTTGCCACTCAAGCTATCCAATGAATAATCTTTTCCTCGCCATAACCTTTTGGAATGAACGACCCTTTTTTGCCTAACGCAACATTTTAACTACCCGTGCACGGGCTTCAAAATCGAGATCCAGATATCGCCAGTTTGTGAACTCGACCGGATGACGCTTGTAGTTTTTTAGCCACGGTTGCCGCACATCGGCGGAAATCGGATGGGTCAGCAATACCCAGGGGTTGTAGGCCTGGATCAGTTGCGACATATCGCGGTACAGCGCCTGCCGGCGCGGCGAGTCCGGCAACAGGCGCGCTTCCTCGTACAGCTTGTTATATGCCGGCAAGTTGAAGTTGGCGTAATTCGCGCGGCCGCTATTCGGGCCGTACAAGAGCTGGAAGAAATTGTCGCCGTCGGGGAAATCGGCGATCCAGTTGGTCTCGAACATCTGCACCTTGCCGAGGCGCGAAGCCTTGATGATCTCGGTTTTCTTGTCGCTCTTGAAGACCACGCGCAAGCCGATCGCCGTCAGGTTCTTGCGCCACAATTCATCGCGCAGGCGGCCCATGGTGCTCGCTTCGGTGTACATCGTCAGGGTCAGCGGCGTGCCGTCGGGCCGGCTGCGGAAACCATCCTTTTGCAGGCGGTAGCCGAAGCGGTCGAGCAGGGCCCGCGCCAGCGCCGGATCGTAGGCGACCGGGCTGCGATAGTCCGGGTCGTAACCGAGCACGTTCGGCGGCAGCGGCGACTGGGCC
>DASYLQ010000682.1:0-3850 GCA_036009485.1 Janthinobacterium sp. | reverse complement strand
CAAAAATTCCGCCGCCACGCCCAGCGCCGCCATCACGGCAATGCGGTCGTTGCCCTTGATCTTGCCGGCGTCGCGGATCGCCGTCATCCTCTTGTCCAGGTAATGCGCGGCTTCGCGCAAGGCGCTCTCCTCGCCCTCCTTGCACACCAGGCGGTAAGGCTGGCCCATGATGTTAATGTCCAGGTTAGGCATCAGGCGTCCTTCTCGTCGGGATTGGCGGCGGCTTCGGCCAGTCCAGCCTCGACCAGTTCGGGGATCTTTTCCAGCAAGGCCTGCACGCGCTGCTGCGCCTCGCCCATGCGCTGGGCGTAAGCGGCGTTTTCAGCCGCCAGCACGGCATTCGCCTGGCGCAGCGCCGCGTTTTCGCGGCGCAATGCCTGGGTCATCTCGGCCAACAGGTCGATTTTATTGGATAGGTCTTGGAATTCGGAAATCATCTCGTCACTATAGGGCCGCAAACGTTTTTACGTCAACAATTTCAGTAGCTTGGCTCAGCTTATTCAAGCCATCTCTGGTTTCGGCGCGGCGCGGGAAGCGCGGCGCCCCGGCCATGCGTGCATAGTCCGGGCCGCTGATTCTACAACGACCGGGCCGATTTCAGCGCCACGCTGTTTTCTTCGCTGCTGGCGGGCAGGCTGCGCATCAGCAAAAATATCACAGCACTCCCCAGCCTGCCGGCGTAAAACAAGCACACTATTGCAGTGGGCTTTTGCGCCAGTTCAATATTTGCTTATGATTTAAATAGCCTTGTCTCTTGAAAAAGCCTAACAGCGTCCCTATAATTAGCACTCGTTAGATGAGAGTGCTAACAACTCTTACTGGTCCGGGCAGGCTGCTTGCCCGGTCAACTCGACTGAGCAAGGCTGGCTTGGTTGGCTTTGTATTCATTTAGCAATAAAATCCATTGAATAAAGGAGTTTTGTATGAACCTTCGCCCATTGAACGATCGCGTTATCGTCAAGCGTCTCGACCAGGAAACCAAAACCGCGTCCGGCCTCATCATCCCTGATGCCGCTGCTGAAAAACCGGATCAAGGCGAAGTGCTCGCCGTAGGCAATGGCAAGATTCTCGACGACGGTAAAGTGCGTCCATTGGATGTCAAGGTCGGCGACCGCGTCCTGTTCGGCAAATACGCCGGCCAAACCGTCAAGGTCGACGGCGAAGAGCTGATGGTGATGCGCGAAGAAGACATCATGGCGATCGTCGTCAAGTAATTAGCGGCCATTCACGCCCCTCACGTACTTAATTTCACGAATTCAGGAGAAACAAACATGGCAGCTAAAGAAGTTATTTTCGGCGACGCAGCGCGTGCCAAAATGGTCGAAGGCGTAAACATCCTCGCCAACGCGGTGAAAGTCACCCTGGGCCCTAAAGGCCGCAACGTTGTGCTCGAGCGCTCCTTCGGCGCCCCGACCGTCACCAAGGACGGCGTGTCGGTTGCTAAAGAAATCGAACTCAAAGACAAGCTCATGAACATGGGCGCGCAAATGGTCAAGGAAGTCGCTTCCCGCACCAGCGACAACGCCGGCGACGGCACCACCACCGCCACCGTGCTGGCCCAGGCAATCGTGCGCGAAGGCATGAAATTCGTCGCCGCCGGCATGAACCCGGTGGACTTGAAGCGCGGTATCGACAAAGCGGTCGCAGCGACCGTCGAAGAACTGGCCAAGATCGCTCGTCCATGCACCACCACCAAGGAAATCGCCCAGGTCGGCGCGATCTCCGCCAACTCCGACTACTCGATCGGCGAGCGCATCTCCGAAGCGATGGAAAAAGTCGGCAAGGAAGGCGTCATCACCGTCGAAGACGGCAAATCCCTGAACGATGAACTCGATATCGTCGAAGGCATGCAATTCGACCGCGGCTACCTGTCGCCTTACTTCATCAACAACCAGGAAAAACAGGTCGCCATCCTGGACAATCCATTCGTCCTGCTGTGCGACAAGAAAATCTCCAATATCCGCGATCTGCTGCCGGTACTGGAACAAGTCGCCAAGGCTGGCCGTCCACTGCTGATCATCGCCGAAGACATCGAAGGCGAAGCGCTGGCGACCCTGGTCGTCAACAACATCCGCGGCATCTTGAAAACCTGCGCAGTGAAAGCCCCTGGCTTCGGCGACCGCCGCAAGGCCATGCTGGAAGACATCGCCATCCTGACCGGCGGCCAGGTCGTTGCTGAAGAAATCGGCCTGACCCTGGAAAAAATCACGCTGGCTGAACTGGGCCAGGCAAAACGCATCGAAGTGGGCAAGGAAAACACCATCGTCATCGACGGCGCCGGTGAAGCCACGTCGATCGAAGGCCGCGTCAAGCAGATCCGCGTGCAGATCGAAGAAGCGACGAGCGACTACGACCGTGAAAAGCTGCAAGAGCGCGTGGCCAAGCTGGCCGGCGGCGTTGCCGTGATCAAGGTTGGCGCCGCCACCGAAGTCGAAATGAAAGAGAAAAAAGCCCGCGTTGAAGATGCGCTGCACGCAACCCGCGCCGCCGTCGAAGAAGGCATCGTGCCTGGCGGCGGCGTCGCCCTGCTGCGCGCCCGCGCCAACATCAACGTCAAAGGCGACAACGCCGACCAGGAAGCCGGCATCAAGATCGTCCTGCGCGCGATGGAAGAGCCACTGCGCATGATCGTCCAGAACGCCGGTGAAGAAGCATCGGTCGTCGTCGCCGCAGTGCTGGCAGGCAAAGGTAACTACGGTTACAACGCCGCCAACGGCATCTATGGCGACATGGTTGAAATGGGCGTGCTGGATCCAGCCAAGGTGACCCGTTCGGCACTGCAAAACGCAGCATCGATCGCTTCCCTGATGCTGACCACCGACTGCATGGTCTGCGAAGTAGCCGAAGACAAGCCAGCCGGCGGCATGGGCGGCGGCATGGGCGGCATGGGCGGCATGGGCGGCATGGACGGCATGATGTAATGCCAAGCCGATGAGCGCGCCGGCAGCGGCGCCTCATCGCCCGCGGCCACGACGGTCCCGCAAAAAAGCCTGCAAGGTGCAAACCTTGCAGGCTTTTTGCGCATTCGGGTTTGCGCCGATGTCGGCGGCACACCGCCGGCCTTGCCGAAGTTGCTGTTGTGGAGCGCGCAGCCCGCGGATGCAGCGAAAGCAAGCTGATGATTGCCCACGGCACACCTTTGCTTTAGTATGGCCGGCAGCAACGCTCCATAAAGGCCAGCCTCCATGTCTCAAGCTCCCTCTTCTCAAGCTCCCTCTTCTCAAGCTCCCTCTTCTCAAGCTTCCTCTTCTCAAGCTCCCTCTTCATCGAAAACCGCAGCCATTGCCGGTACCCTGGCCGGCCTGCTCGCGGCTGGCCTGGGCGTGTATTACCTGCATCTGCAACGCCATCCCGAACCTGTTGCGCAAAAAGCCGCGGCCAACCATGACGTCGGTAATGCCGCCGCCGGCAACAAACCGGCCCTGATCCTGGCCCAGGCCGACACGTCCGCCACAGCCGTTCCCGCCGCCAAAGCCGCGCGCAGCAAGGAGCAGGCGTCGCTGGCCTTGCTCGCCTTGCCCGAATTGACATCCTGGTCCGCACAATTGGAAAAAAACTCCGGCGGCAAATGGCACGGCGCCCTGATCGAGGATGACCCGGCACCGCGCATCGTCAACGGCAAAACCTATTACCAGTTCAGCTTTGTCGAAGACGGGGCCGACTCCGTGCACCGGCTGGAAAGCTTCCTGGCCGCGGCGAACAGCGACGATATCCTGGTCGAGGACGACAGCAGCGACGAGCTGCTGAGCCTGGAGCGCTGGCGCAAGGAAAAACATCCGATGCAAAGGGTCGTGGGCGGCGGCAACTGAAGGGTATCGGCATCAAGCGGCCCGGCCACCCGCCGGCGCGG
>DASYLQ010000681.1:0-3381 GCA_036009485.1 Janthinobacterium sp. | reverse complement strand
GACGACCTGCTGGTCTGGACGTCCCGGCAATATCTGTTCACGCGCATGAAAGCGGCCCACCGGCTGCCCTGAAGAGATGAAAAACACCCTTAAAAAGAAGCTGGCCGGCTTCAGCCTGGTGGAAATGGCGATCGTGCTGGTCATCGTCGGCTTGCTGCTGGGAGGCATGCTGACGCCGCTCAGCGTGCAGATGGAACAGCGCAAGATCAGCGAAACGCAAAGGCAGATGGAAGAGATCAAGGAAGCGCTGACCGGTTTCGCCCTGCGCAACGGCTACCTGCCCTGCCCGGCCATTTCCGCCGCCAACGGCCTGGAAGACCGCAACGGCGACACCTGCAGCGACGACAAGCGCCAGGGTTACATCCCGTGGGCCACCCTGGGCGTGGGCAAGCTGGACAGCTGGGGCCATCTGTTCCGCTACAGCGTCACGCCAGCTTTCACCACCATCCAGGCGCCGTTCACGATGTCAACCCGGCGCGACATCAGCATCTACACGCGCAGCGGCAGCGACGGCGCCTTGACCGGCGCCACGGCGGAAAACGACATCCCCGCGGTGGTCATGTCGCACGGCAAAAACGGCTACCGCGGCACCAGCGACCAGGGCATCCCGGTCGCCGATCCCTCGACCACCAACCTCGATGAAAAAGCCAACGCCGGCGGCGACGGCACCCGTTTCATCGCCAGGCCGCCCAGCGACAATGCGCGCCAGCCGGGCGGGGAATTCGACGACCTGGTGAGCTGGATCTCGCCCAACATCCTGTACAACCGCATGGTCGCGGCGCAACGGCTGCCATGACCCTGTCGCCCATCCTGACCATCGCCCGCTACACCTTGCTGGAAGCGCTGCGCAACCGCCTGGTCTGGCTGCTGCTGCTGATCGCGCTGGCGGCGGTCGGCCTCAGCGGCTTCCTCGGCGAAGTGGCGCTGACCGAAAGCCGGCAACTCCAGGCCGCGCTGCTGGCCGCCACGCTGCGTTGCGCCGCCGTCTTCCTGATGATCGCCTTCGTCGTCACCAGCATGCTGCGCGAAGCCGGCGACAAGGGCCTGGAACTGCTGCTGGCGCTGGCGCTGCCGCGCGCCGCCTACCTGCTCGGCAAGCTGTGCGGCTTCGCCGGCCTGGCGCTGCTGCCGGCGCTGCTGTTCGGCGCCCTGTGCCTGTTTTTCTCCCCCGCCGCGGATTGCGCGCTGTGGGCCGTCTCGCTGCTGTGCGAACTGTGGATCGTCGCCGCCTTCAGCCTGCTGTGCGTGCTGAGTTTCAGCCAGGCGCTGCCGGCGCTGGCCGCCTCGTCCGCGTTTTACCTGCTGGCGCGCAGCATCGGCGGCCTGCAACTGATCGGCCACGGCCCCTACAATTCGCATGCGCCGTCGCAACAGCTGATCAATGCCGGCATCGACCTGGTCGCCGCCGTGCTGCCGCGGCTGGACCAGTTCACGCGCACCGAATGGCTGGTGTATCACGGCGGCGCCGCGGCGCTGCCCGCCATCCTGGCCCAGACCGCGATCTATGTCGGCTTGATGACGGCGGCGGCGCTGTTCGACTTTTACCGCAAGAGCATCTGATGCCGGCCCGGCCGTTTTCATCCGTGCCGCGCGGCGTGCGCTGCGCGCTGGCCCTGGCCCTGCTGCTGCAGATCGGCTGGCATGCCGGCCATCGGCCGCAGGCGGCCCGCGCCAGCGCCCTGCCGCCGGCGCCGTCGATGGCGCTGCTGCAACTGGCCAGCCTGGGCGAACCGGTGGCCCTGTCGAAGGCGATGATGTTGTACCTGCAGGGATATGACGACCAGGCCGGCGTCAGCCTGAGCTGGAAGAGCATGGATTACCCTACCGTGCGCGATTGGCTGGAACGCGCGCTGGCGCTCGACCCGCGCGCCCAGTATCCGCTGCTGGCCGCCAGCGAAGTGTATGGCGCGGTCGGCGATCCGGCCCGGGTGCGCCTGATGCTGGACTTCGTCTACCGGCGCTTCGGCGCCGATCCGGACCGGCGCTGGCCCTGGCTGGCGCAGGCGGCGCTGGTGGCCAGGCACCGCCTGGGCGACCTGCCGCTGGCGCGCAAGTACGCCCAGGCGATCCGCGAGCAGGCCCGCGGTCCCGGCGTGCCGGCCTGGGCGCGCGAGATGGAAGTCTTCATCGCCGAAGACATGAATGAACTCGACAGCGCGAAAACCCTGATCGGCGGCTTGCTGCGCAGCGGCCGGATCACCGATCCCCACGAACTGCAATTCCTGTCGCAACGGCTGGACCAGATCGCGGCGCGCCAGGCGGCGCAAGGAGCCAGGCAAGGGGCCAGATAGACGCCCGCAGCGCTGCGGCAAGAGGTGTGCGTGGCGATCTTTCCGACAACATCCCCGCTATGCCCGCCGGTTTTGATTTAAACTTGTGCATTAGCTCAAGCCGCGCCGCCATCCGGCGCGGCTGCAATCTTGAAAGGGACTCACATGCAAGCGCTACGCCAACGCCAGCAAGGCTTCACCCTGGTCGAAATCGCCATCGTCCTGGTCATCATCGGCTTGCTGCTGGGCGGCGTGCTGAAAGGCCAGAACCTGATCGACAGCGCCAAGGTGAAAAACATCATCCAGCAATCGAATTCGCTGTCGGCCGCGGTCAACGCCTACCAGGACAAGTTCCGCGCCCTGCCCGGCGACGACATCCTCGGCACCACCCACGTGCCCGGCTCGGCCGGCAACGGCAACGGCGACGGCCAGATCACCGAATTCGCGCTGGCGCCGCAGCATCTGGCGATGGGCGGCTTCATCACCGGCTCGTTCAACGGCACCACCCAGTTCATGACCAGCGCGCAAGGCGGCGCCGTCTACATCTATAACGACATGGTCGGCGGCCGCGCGGGCAACGGCGTGCGCTTCGATAACCTGCCGGAAGGCTACGCCGAACAGATGGACAGCAAACTCGACGACGGCAACGCCAACACCGGCTCGGTGCGCGCCATGGCGCCCTACGGCAATACCGGCGCCATCATCACCCGCACCGCCGTCTTCTTCTGATCCGCAGCGGCCTGGCATGGCGCCGCTACGCGCCGCTGTACTACACGCGCGAGTCGGCGAAAATCCAGGACATCCGCCGCCAGTTCGTCCAGCTCGCCTTCGGCCGGCGCGCCTGACACAGCCCTTGTCCCCTGCACCGGCAAGCCGGCGTTGTTTCTCTATAAACACAAAACCCTTTCCCCCGGCGCCGGGCTCGGATAAGATCGTGCTGCCGTCTTTTATCCGATAGGGGTGTGTGCAGTGCCAGACGATTCCAGCTATACCCTGCCGTCGATCCGCGCCAAGATTGCGACGATGGTCCTGGCTTGCGCGCTGCCGACGGCGATTGGTTTTGTCGTCCTGGTGCATCACTTTTATCAGCGTGAACGTATGCAGGTCAGCA
>DASYLQ010000680.1:0-3139 GCA_036009485.1 Janthinobacterium sp. | reverse complement strand
GCCGGAACAAAAATCGTCAGTACAACATCATATCTTGTCGAATTCTAAATTGTCGTGTTACCGTACAGGTGCCGGTTTCAATGCGCTTCTCGATTGAGGAGGGATGATGATGTCCGCACGTCGTTGGATTTGTCTTGCATTTACGATGTTTGCCGGCTGCTTGAGCGGCCTTCCGGCTCTTGCCGCGGACACCTTGAAGGTTCGGCTGGACTGGACCCCATGGGGCAATCAGGCGCCGATGCACTTTGCCGCGCAGAACGGGCTGTTCAAGAAATACGGTCTCGATGTCACGCTTGACGACGGCAATGGCTCGGTCTCGACGGTGCAGATCGTCGGAAACGGCGAATACGATATTGGCCACGCCTCGCTTGCACCGATGGTCATTGCGCGCTCGAAGGGCTTGTCCCTGAAGGCCTTTGCCGGCTTCGTTCAAAAGAACGACATCGGATTGCTGGTGCCGGCAGACAGCGGCATTCGCAGTCCGGCGGATCTGAAGGGCAAGAAGATCGCCTTCACGGCGGGGTCACTGGAAGCGCCCTTCATCGATCGCTTTCTGGCGGCCGGCAAGCTGACGCGCAACGATGTTGAACTTCTCAACGTCAGCGCCGCAGCCAAGGCCGGAACATATATATCCGGTGGAGCCGATGGCGCGTTTTCTTCCGTGCCGTTCTTCCTGCCGGTCGTCTCCAGCAAACGTGCGTCGACAAGCCTGAATTTTGCGGACTACGGCCTGCAGTTTCCAAGCTTCGGCCTTTTTGCCACAGAGAAAACCATCCAGAACAAGGCGGAAGCACTTCGCCGCTTTGCCAGCGTCGTATCCGGTTGCTGGGCCTATATCCTCAACGACCACGTCGAGGAGGGCGTAAAGGCCATCATTGCCGGGCGTCCGCAGGCCAAGCTCGACCCTGATGTGCTGCGCCAGCAGATCGAAAGCATACGGGCCTTTTCGAGGACACAAGCGACCGAGAAACTGCCCTTTGGCATGATGGCCGGGTCGGACTGGCAAACGGCGCTTCAGGTCCTCACCGAGGGCGCGCTTCTGGAGCAGAAGGTCCAGCCGGACGAAGTCTTCACGAATGATCTTATCGACAAAGACATTGTAGCCAGTATTGCCGACGGCAAATTCTGAGCCGCCGCTCCATGATTCTTGCATCGCACGTCACCAAGCAATTTGGGAGCGGCGGCAAGGGCGTAACTGCGCTGGACGACGTCTCCCTCAGCATCAACGAGGGCGAGTTTGTGAGCCTGCTCGGTCCGAGTGGGTGCGGCAAGAGTACGTTCCTGCGGTGCCTTGCCGGCATCGAAACACCGACCAGCGGCAGCCTCCTGATCGATGGCCAACCTATTGCCGGCCCGCCCGATCGTCTCGGCATGGCGTTTCAGCGCGATGCGCTGCTCGACTGGTTCGACGTGCTTGAAAACGTGTTGCTGCCGGCCGACTTCGGCGGCAAGCGCAAGCGGGACTACGAATCGCGCGCCCGCGAACTGCTGGCCATGACGGGTCTCAGCGCCTTCGTGCACAGCTACCCGCGCGCGCTATCGGGGGGAATGCGGCAACGTGTTGCGCTGTGCCGTTCACTGCTGCTCGATCCCCGGCTCGTACTGATGGACGAGCCGTTTGGCGCGCTCGACGCACTTACCCGCGATCAACTCAATGTCGACCTGCACCATCTTTCACAGCGAAGGAACATGACCGCCATCTTTGTCACTCACAGCATTTCGGAGGCTGTTTTCCTTTCGACGCGGGTCGTCGTGTTCAGTCCGCGCCCTGGACGCGTGGTCGAGGATATTTCCATCGATCTGCCGCGGGAACGGCGGCTTGCGGTGCGCGAAAGCAAGGAATTCGGCGACTATGCCCGCCATATTCGTGGGCTATTCGAGCAGATGGGACTCATTCATGAATGATCTGCCCGCCATCGTTCGTAATGTCGCTCACCGCGGCTTTGTTCCGATTGCAGGCGCGCTGGCTTTTCTTGCCGTATGGGAAGGCGCTTGCCGGATACTCTCCATTCGTCCTGTGCTGCTGCCAGGCCCGATCGCTGTCTTCAGCGAGATCATGATGTCGCCGGCGTGGTTCGCGGAGCAGACCGCCTATACCCTGGGAATCACCCTTGCAGGCTTCGCGGCGGCCGTCGTGTTCGGGGTTCTCTTCGCCATTTTGATTGTGGAGTGGAAGCTGCTCGAACGCCTGCTGTTCCCGCTGTTCGTCGCCCTGAACAGTGTGCCCAAGGTTGCGCTGGCGCCGCTCTTCATCATTTGGTTCGGCGTGGGCGACGCTCCCAAGATTGCGATCGCTTTTCTCATCGCAGTGTTCGCGGTGGTCATCGACACCGCGCTGGGGTTGCGTTCGGTCCCGCCGGATATCGCCGATCTTGCCCGGACGATGCGCGGGTCACGCCTCAAAGTGTTGTTGCGGGTGAAGTTATTCTGCGCGATGCCGCATTTGTTCGCCGGCCTCAAGGTTGCGATGTCGCTCGCTCTGGTGGGGGCTATCGTCGGCGAATTTGTCTCGTCGCAACGCGGGCTCGGCTACGTCATCCTCAGCGCGCAAGGCATGTTCGACACCACCCGGGTATTCGCGGCGATCGTCATCCTTGCCGTCGTCGGCGTAGCGCTGATTGAGGCCGTTGCCCTCGCCGAACGCCTGGCGATGCCATGGCACCATAGCACCGAGCGTGGGGGTCACTGACGTTACAGCGCCAAAAAATGGGGCGCGCTGCATAATTGCTGTGCCTCACGCATGCGCTGTGCGCCCGGCTCGGGCGATTGGCCCTTTGAAATCCTACGCCGACGCGGCTTTGGAGCCGGAGTCCGTTTGACAGGTCAAAAAAAGATGATCAGTATACCATCATAAATTTGGATCGAGGACTGCTCGCAGGATCCGGACCACGTTCGAGGCACGCAGCTCCTCGAATAATTCGAGCAGCAGCCGCGCCGAATGTAGCCAAGGTGCGCGGGTGGCCAGAGCCGATGCTTTTGACGCAACTTGAGAGGGATTTCAGATGCAGCGACGAACATTCCTGAAAACAGCGACCGCCGGATTGGCAATGACCGCGGTGGCCGCGCCGGCCGTCGCACAATCGCCCGACAAGGTACGTTGGCGCATGACAACGAGCTGGCCGAAAAGCCTCGATACCAT
>DASYLQ010000679.1:0-1587 GCA_036009485.1 Janthinobacterium sp. | reverse complement strand
CGAAAACGCTTGATTATGCTATCGCGATCCTGGCGGTAGCCGTTGCGGTGCTGCTGGAGTATTGGTTGCCGGCCTGTTTCTTGCCGACGGCGACGACGACGCCGGCGCCGATACCGGTGCCCATGTCCGTATTCCTCTGCGCTATCCTGCTCAGTTCCTGGCGCGGCGCGTGGCCGGGCGGCCTGGCTTTCCTGCTGTCGCTGCTGGCGCTGTTTTATTCCTTTCACCTGCATTCCGCCCCCTTTCAACTCGGGACCAAGAATGAGCTCCGCCTCGCTTATTTTTGCCTGGTGGGTCTCGGCATCACTGCGCTCGGCGCGGCGAAAGGCGCGGCGCTCAAGGCGGCCTGGTCGGCCAACGGCGATCTGGCCCGGGCGGTGCAAGAGCTCAGGCGCATCAATCAAAAGCTGGAGCGCGACGGCGCCGAGCGCGAACGGGTCTATGAACAACTGCGTTTCAGCGAAGCCTTCCTGACCGAAGGGCAGAGGATCAGCCACACCGGCAGCTGGCTGCTGAATATCGCTTCCAACAAGCTGGTCTGGTCGGAAGAACATTACAGGATCTTCGGTTACGAGCCTGGCATCGGGTTGGTATCGTTCGACATGGCCACGCAGAGGCTGCATGCCGAAGACCGCGAGCGCGTCTTCTGCACCGTGCGCGAGGCGGTGCAGGCGGGCGCGCGCTTCGAATGCGAATACCGCATCGCGCTGCCCGATGGCGCCGTCAGGCATATCCAGACGGCCGGTTATCCGGCGCAGGCGGGCGATGCCGGCGAATATATTGGCATCTCGGCGGACATCACGGAGCGGCGCGAGGCGGAAGAACTGGTGCGCAAGCGCGAAGAGGTTTTCCGCACGCTGGCCGAAAACTCGCCTGACAGCGTCATACGCTACGATCTCGATTGCCGGCGCATCTACGTCAACCCGGCCTACGAGCTGGCGCGCGGCCGGAGCGCCGGCGAGCTGCTGCATACGCCGCTGGACATGGACTGGCATGCGGACATGCCGGCGGGTGAATACAAGATGCTGCTGCGGCGCATCATCGAGACCGGCCAGCAGGACCGGATGTCCGGCGTCTGGACCCAGCCGGGCGGCAGGCAGATCCATTACGAGGTGCAGGCGGTGGCGGAGCGCGACGCCAACGGCGCGGTGGTCAGCGTGCTGGCCATCAGCCGCGACATCACGTCGCTGAAAGAAGCCGAGCGGCGCCTGGAAGAATCGCAACATCTGTTGCGCCAGCTCGCCAACCGCAGCGAAAGCGTGCGCGAAGAAGAACGCAAGCACCTGGCGCGGGAATTGCACGACGACCTGGCCCAGTACCTGCTGGCGCTGCGCATGAAAATCTCGGTGCTGGATTTCGAATTCGGCCAGCGCCAGCCATCGCTGGCGGAGAAAACCGCCGGCATGATCGCCCTGGTCGATTCCAGCATCACGGTGGTGCGCAACATCGTCACCAGCCTGCGTCCGGCGGCCCTCGACATGGGCATCGTCTCGGCGCTCGAATGGCTGGTGCAGGAATTCGTCGCCCAGACCGGCATCGCCTGCAAGCTGCATAGCGCCGTCAAGGCGATGTGGATCAACGAAAATT